>JAISZQ010000138.1 GCA_031269165.1 Spirochaetaceae bacterium | reverse complement strand
GATGTTTTCGGAGAAAAACTGCGGGAAATGTTTCGTCAGTGCTTTACCTTGCTTAAAACCCCGTTTCAAACCGAAGAATATTTTTATTTATGCCAAATGGTGGGCACGATGATTGCGCTGGCACCCTGCGCCGATAAGAATTCGATGCTGTATCTCCATCCGGGCAGCAGGAAAATTGAAAAAGCGCTTGCCTGCATGGAGAAACATCTGCACGACATCATTTCCCTTGACGAACTTGCGCGAGGGGCGGGTTGCAGCCGTTCACACCTGAACTATCTTTTCCAGAAGACATTCGGCTATTCTCCGGTCGCCTATTTTTTGCGGACTAAAATACAGTCCGCCTCTCGTGATTTATACTTTTCGGCCCTGCCGGTTATCGATATAGCGATGTCTTACGGAATTGAAGACCCCTATTACTTTTCCCGGCTTTTCAAAAAAATCATGGGTGTTTCGCCTCTGAAATATCGGTCTCAGATAAAAGGTTAGTAACTGCTGTACCATTTGTTATGATAACTTTTCGATACGCCGGTTGAGCAACACCTACGGGCGGCTATGCTACCGAGGCGGCGTTGCCGCCCTTCGGTGTTGTTCAACCGACTAATAGCATAGCAGACCTCTTGGGACGAGTGCTGTTTGGATAGCGGTAATCGGCAGGGAAAGCAATACCTCATATACAGCGGAACGTTAATCAGTGCTTCCTAAAGGTTTCGCTTATGGATCGCCAACAAGGTGGGTGCTTCCCGTTCTACCGCCCGTTTCAAACCCGCATCGGACTGCGGAGGAAGATTCTGGTAAAGCGCCGTCGCTTCGGAGAGCGTTTTTTCAGCCTCCTCGATGCGGTTCGCCGAAAGCAGACACAGGAAATAGTTCAAACGCGCGACAATGCTTTCCACAGGATCCGTGGCGGTATCGGCGAGAACCTTTTCAAGCATCGCAAACGCCTCTGTGTCATTCTCCTTAATTTCGTCTTTGATGTACAAGTCGGACAAGTTGATCGCAAGAAGCGTTTCGCTATCACCGGATTCCTTTTTCCGTTTTTCTACTTCCTTTTCGCTGTATACATTACCGGCCTTAATTAGGCGGCCATCTGGAAAAATTATGCCCAGAGAAGACCAGTTTATGCCCAATTTTAATTCCGTAATGGTAAATGTTTTCCCCTTGTCGGTGCTGATAATCACGGTATTGGAGATTATATTCAAGCCGTGCGTACCTTTGGGTGCCTTTTCGTTTAGCGCAGCCGAGGCCAATACGAATTGCAATGCCTTGTCGTCTTTGAACCCGCCCAGATTAACGATCCGGTATCCTTCGCTCTGCGTTTTGGCCGGAACATAATTGAACAGTGCGTCAAACAACTGCAATTTTTGATCCATGTTCAGCGTTTCCTGCAAGTCAAAGACATTCAGAATGGTCAAAAACCAGTTTGCGCGTCCAAAAAGACCGGTTTCAAGCGGTTCCGGCATTGATTTTGGATTGTCCTTGAAGACAATTTCATACCGGCCAAGCGACGTCTTGTGCTCCTCCTCCCAGTCCAAAATCCAGCTTCCCGTTCCTTGGGCACCCCGTGTGCCCTCCATCGTTCCGCTTCCCAGCGCGAGAAACGCGAACAGTCCGATAATGGCAATCGCCGCCGCATTTTCAAAAAACTTCTTTCCTTTCATTTCTTCTCTCCTTCATAAAATATAAGATACCCCGGACAATCCAAATGACCGCCGGAAAATCATCTTTAATGAGATGGGGGACTACCCCCGTAACGTTTCGCTTTCAGACGGGCGACGGTTCTTTCTGAAACCAGCGTTTTTTTGCGAGAGTTCTCTCGAAAACAACGGCAAGAACCATGAAACACACGTCAGCCGGGTCAAACGTCCCCCGCATATTTTCCAAAATCTGTAACAATTCATAGGCAATCGCAAAACAACAAAAAATAAAAAGATATACGCCGCACAATTTTTTGTTGTTCCAGAGAACGCACCGGAGCAACATGATTCCCGACAACACCCATAACCCGTCCGGCAGACTTCCCGTCAGCCAAACGAAAAACGCGGGCAACGGCCCGGCATTTTGCCGCTGAAAACCCGGTAAATCCGCCAATCCCGTCCACCCGTAAAAAAGGATGTTGCCGTTTCTGAAAAAATAATAAACGGCGCACCCTGAGCAAAGGGAAAACAGCGCGAATATCAGATAAAGCAGTCTCCCTTTTTGATAACCAACGGTAGTCCGCACACAGTCTCCTTCTTGACGTGTATAAATAGAGTTTGTCCATAATGTAGACACATTATGGACTCGGACCATAGGCCCGCAACTTCCTTAAAACCCGCATTTTTGCAGCCTTTAGGCGAAAAAATGCAGTGTCTGGCCGCAAAGTAACCGACTTTGTGGACAGACACTAAATATAATCAAAAAACATCCCAAAGGCAAATTTTTTGAGTAAAATGAGGCTGTTTCAAAATTTTACCAGTGTACCGTTTGTTATGATAACTTTTCGATACGCGGGTTGAGCAACACCAACCGATACGTTGTCGTTGGGCGGGGGTCTGTTAGGCTATCAGTAGAGGCGGTTCCAAAACCCCCGCAGAATGCACGCTTCCGCTGTGGTCCGGGGGCGGGGCGAGCCCTGCGGGTCGCCTTCGGGGGTGGCAAACCCCCGTAGAGGGGGTAGCGTAAGACGCAAAGCGGCTGGAGCGAGGGGTCGGCAACGAAGTTGCCGCGACTTCCCCCTGCCAACAACTTAAGCCAATGGAATATAAGAGTGGTCAACGGATCACACAGATTTTTAGTTTTTTTGTCCGCGAATGCGCGCCATATATGGCGTTGCGAATGTGCGCCATACATGGCGTTGCGAATACGCGCTGATAGGTATGTGTCATTCGTATTTATTCGCGCCATTCGCGGACCAAAATCCTTAAGTTGTTGACAGTGGGAGACTTCCCCCTTTTTGATGAGATTGGGTATACTTCCCCCATGGACATTGAACAGCATTCCTTCCGCTCGAAGATTTTTTCCGCGATACGCGCGTTTTTTGACGAGGCGGGGTTCATTGAGGTTGATACGCCGCTTTTGTCGCCGGACTTGATCCCCGAAAGTTGCCTTGAAGTGTTCAAGACGGAACGACTCCTTCCCGTTGGCGGAGGGAACGGCGGCTCCGGGCGAGGCGGGAAGGCCGGGGACTTGTATCTCGTGCCGTCCCCGGAGATTCACATGAAAAAGATCATCGCCGCGTATCAGAAAAGCATCTACCAGATTTGCAAGTGTTTTCGGAACGGCGAAAGTGTCGGGCGTATGCATAACTACGAGTTCACGATGCTTGAATACTACACGGTGGGCGCGGATTATCGTGATTCCGTGCGGATTACCGAGTGTCTGTTTGCGGCGTTGACGCGGTTGTTGCCGGGCCTCGGTCTGCCGGTTCCCGACGAGGCGCGGCCGCCTTTTACGCGCATGACGGTGAACGAGGCGTTTATCGCCTATGCGGGCTTTGATCTGTACGAGGCGGCGGAAAAGGGGACGCTGTTTGGCGAGGCGCGGAAGAAGGGAATACCAGTGCCGGAGGGTACGGGGACGCCGGTCTTATACGATGTGATCTTTGTGCAGGAGGTGGAGCCGAAACTGGGCACGGAGAGGCCGTTGGTGTTGACGGATTACCCGGCGTTTGTGCCGACTCTGGCGCGGCTCAACCCGGACGGGCGGACGCGGCAACGGTGGGAGTTGTATATGCGGGGGGTTGAGCTTGCCAACTGTTATTCGGAAGAGACGGACGGGGCCGCCGTGCGGCAGTTCTTCGAGGAGGAGGCACGAGAAAAGGAACGCCGCGCCATCGTCCGCCACGCCGTTGACCACGACTACTGGACGCTGTTTGCCCCCGAAAACGGACGGGGGTTTCCCGCATGTTCCGGGGTCGCGATGGGGCTTGACCGGCTATTGATGGTACTTGCCGGGCGGAAGGCCATCGGTTAGCCGCCACCTGCCGCCACCTGCCGTGGAGGCGAAGTTGGGCGGATTCCAGCATGAAAGCGCAACGGTGCCCCCTTCGGGGACAGAGCGAACCCAAGAATAAGGTGGGGGAAGTCTCCCCCTCGCTCCAGCCACGCAAACCCCTACAGGTTCCAAAAGGGTTTGCGCGTCTTACGCTACCCCCTCTGCGGGGGAGTCCCCCCGCAACGCCCCCCGGCCCCCCTTCGGCCACCTGCCGTGGAGGCGAAGTTGGGCGGATTCCGGCATGAAAGCGCAACGGTGCCCCCTTCGGGGACAAAACCATGCGGTGCATGGTTTTGTGGGCGTACCCCAAGCGTCCACGGATGGACGCATTACGGAGTACGCCCCGGCCCGGAAGCCCGAAGCAGGACGCGGAGGGCTGTAGGGGCACGCCCCTCCCGTCATTGCGAGCAAAGCGAAGCAATCCAGGCTGAAAGCCCTCCCCCATCTGGATTGCTTCGCCGCTAACGGCAACTGTGTTGCCGCTCACTTCGCAATGACAATCCCGACGCCCGTTCCCCTCACGACGCGCCCAAGGAAAGCCCCTGCACGCGCTTTGCGCGAATGGATAATGAGAAATGGATAATGGTAAATGATGTCATTGCGAGCGGGTCGCTCATTAGAGCGTAGCGAAGCAATCCAGGGCGTTATGCCCGTCTGGATTGCTTCACCAACGGCAACTGTGTTGCCGCTCACTTCGCAATGACAATCCCGACGCCCGTTCCCCATACGGGGACGACCAAGCCGGGCGACCGTATCGGGATTGGTTTCCAGATAAAAAGGATGAATACGGATTTTTCACTCTCCACCCTTCTTTATCCGCGCTATCCGCTATTTTTTCTTCAATGTCGTTTCGCCGGAACCGCCTTTTGGCGGTATAACTTTCGCCATCGTAACAGGGGTTGACTTCGTTTGCTCATTGCCTTTTTGAACGCCTGTTGTCGGCTGATAGCCGTCTTGGACTTTAGCGGAGGGCTGGTACCCTTTAATGACCAATGTGTTTTCATTCATTGCTTTCTCCTTCATTTGCATCAAAAAGTTCGATGTATTCTATTGCCTCACCATTTACCAGTAATCCTTTTGAACCGGGTATTTTTTCTATAAAGCGTCCTTCTTCATCAACTTTCCAAACTTCTTGTAAATAGATGTCTTCTTTTTCAGGATAAGATGACGCAAAAGAATCAATCCCATACAGACCGCCTATAATCCTTCCTTTGTTGAGATGAATTAACATAAAACAACAGCCTCTTTTGCCAAAATAATAGTCCCATGATTTTGGTATCAGACTAATTGTCCTCTTTTTCAAGAACGTGCAGTTAAGTATGATTTTCAAGAATATTGGCCATAGTACGGGACATATAATCATAACCACAACGAAATAAATCCAAACAAGGCGAGTATCTTTTACCAGAAAAAACAACCCTATTGTGGCAGTGTAGTTAAAACTGCTAAATATAATTGCTTCAATTAACGATTCGGAAATCTGTGTTTTTTGCGACGGGTGTATTAATCCCCATACTTTTAGGGAAATAAATCCTGGCGCAACCAAAACCATGAGCAACGGTGCCGAGTTTTCAGTCAAAAATTCCAAAACGAGCCCTCTTTAGATAGAGTCTACCGTTTCTTAACATAATTGTCTATACCTTTAAATCCGTGATTAAGCCGGGGACGGAGCTCCGTTGAAGGGGATAGCGTCCGACCAGAGTGGGCACCCTACCCTACCTAGGGTGAACACCTCCCTCTAGGTAGAATGGACACCTCCCTCTACCTAGATTGGTCGTTCCCATCTGCCTGGATTGGTTGTTCCCATCTAGCCGGGGTGGGCACGCTCCCCCGGTCGGGGTGGACATCCCCCTCCGCCACTTCGCGCGAATTGAAAATGATACCTGGATAATGGAAAATGATCGGAAGGGCGCGGGCGGTCTCCATACCCTGCGCATTCTCCATTTTCAATTATCCATTCGCGCGAAGCGCGTAACCCCCCGTATCTTTTACCGTTACTTCGCGGGTATCGCAATCAGCGTGTCGTTCGTGCTGCCGATGTTGCTGCCGCCTGACTGGGACACGCCGCCTTTGGTGTAGGTGCCGCCTGAGCCCCATTTCGTCGTGGCGTCATCCGGATTACCCGCGTGCAACGATGCGTTGGCATTCGCGCTGTTGGCAAGGCTCGCGTCTGTCCCGGCGGGAAGCCTGTTGGCGCTCCCGTAAATCGTGCCGCCTTCCAGGATGAACATACCTGCGTTTATCATCACGCCGCCGCCATTGTTCCCGCTGCGGCCGCCTGTGGCAGTGTTACCAGAAATCGTGCCGCCTTGCATGATGAAGGTGGGGATCTCCCTCGTGGGACCGAGGCCGAGGCTCACTCCAGCACCCTGGCAGAGTCTGCCGCCGGTAAGGGTGTTGCCCGAAATCCTGCCGCCGGTCATGGTGAATACGGACTTGTTGTTTCGGGAAATATCTACGCCGCCGCCATTCGCGACATCGCGGTCGCCTATGCAATTGTTGCCCGTAATCGTGCCGCCGGACATGGTGAAGGTTCCCTTTTCCACAGCTACGCCGCCTCCACGGGCCCCAGTACCGCCGTTGACGCTGTTACCCGAAATCTCACCGCCTGACATAGTGAAGGTTGAACCTTCGTAGACACGTACGCCGCCGCCGCTTGCGTAATCTGCTTTGCTTACCGCACCATTGCCCGAAATTATGCCGCCGGACATGGTGAATACGGACTCTTCGCCGATTTGCACCCCGCCACCGCCGCCGCTTCCGTCTTTGCCCTGTGCGCTGTTGCCGGAAATCGTGCCGCCTTCCATCGTGAATGTTCCCCGCCACACATCAACGCCGCCGCCTGAGCTGTGTTTGTCGCCTGATGCGCTGTTGCCCGTAATCTCGCCGCCGATCATCGTGAATACGGCCTCTTCACCGATTCGCACGCCGCCACCGCCGCTTCCGTCTTTGCCCTGTGCGCTGTTGCCGGAAATCGTGCCGCCTTCCATCGTGAATGTTCCCTTGTACACCGCAACGCCGCCGCCGCCAGCCCATTCATCGCTTGAGCGGGTGTTGCCCGTAATTTTGCCGCTTTTCAGGATAAACACGCCGTTCTCGCCTATCCCGACGAGGGGATGATCGTTGTCCGGCAACCCGGCCAGCGTTACGCCGTCAAGGGTGAGTTGACGCTTCTTGTCCTTGTCGCTCCCGATGTTGAGGAGGCGTCCCTTGCTCGTGAGGTTGATCGTCCCGCTCCCGTTGATGACCGCTACGCCGTCCCCCACGCGGAGGCTTCCGTCAACCCAGCCCTTGCCGTGGTCGCCGTGCCCCGTTGCCCGCACCGTGCCGTTCACGGTCAAGACCGCGCCGTCCTGGAGTTCAAGGGCCGCGCCCTCCGCCGTCAGGTCAAGGATAACCCCCTCCGGCACGGTGAGGGCCGTGTTGAGCCTCACCCGGTCTGAGAGCGTTACCGTGCCGCCCTTCGGCCCGATTGCCTTGAGGTCCTTCGCCAGTTTCGCCGCCGCCGGGTCCGCGTTGTTGCCGCCGCCCCCTGAATTTGTGGGCGCACTCGCGCACCCTGCCAGAACCAGACCGCATACGAATACCATTGCCGGCATTCCCCACAAAATTCTTTTCTTTGTCATAGTACCCTCCTAATAAGGTAAAATATTCGCGTTTAACGCCCGCCCGCGCATAAAAAAGGGCCGCCCGACTTCCCCGCCGGACGGCCCCCGGCACACGCGGCCTCCCCGCTACACGCCCCGACGCGCAACGTTCCCGGAGGGGTCTGTCCCCGCCCGTCCGCCGCCTATGCTGTTCCTTTACTTCGCGGGAACCGCAATCAGTGTGTCGGACGTGGTGCCGATGTCGCTGCCGCCTGACTGGGACGCGCCGCCTTTGGTGTAGGTGCCGCCCGTGCCCCACTTCGCCGTGCCCCATACCTCGAACACCGCACCATTTTTAGACACGGTGTTGGCATTGCCGCCTTCCGCGGAAGAACCGTAAATCGTGCCGCCTTCCATGATGAATGTTGCGCCTCCGTCGTTGACGCTCACACCGCCGCCTATAGTCTTTTCGTTACTGATGGCGCTGTTGCCCGAAATCGTGCCGCCTTTCATCGTGAATACAGACTCGGAACCAACAAACACACCGCCGCCGAGGGCAAATTGGCCGCCTTTTGAGGTATTTCCCGAAATCTCACCGCCTTCCATGGTGAACGTTCCCTTGTTCACCGTCACGCCGCCGCCTTCGCTCGCCCGGCTGCCGTTGGCACTGTTACCCGAAATCGCGCCGCCCTGCATGGTAAACAATCCGCCCTCCCACACGCCGACACCACCGCCACCAGCCCCTTCGCTGTTGACGGTGTTGCCCGTAATCGCGCCGCTTTTCAGGATAAACGCGCCGCCGTTTCCTATTTCGACAACCGGCTGGTCGTTGTCCGGCAATCCAACCAGCGTAACCCCGTCAACCGTGAGTTTCCTCGCAACCACATTTTCGTTGCCGTCAACGGAGAGGAGGCGTCCCTTGCTCGTGAGGTTGATCGTCCCGCTCCCGTTGATGGTCGCCCAACTTGCGTTGTCCTCCAGGCGGATATGGGTCGAGCCTGCGTTCACCGTACCGTTCACGGTCAAGAGCGAATCCCGCAGTCCGAGCGCCGAGCCACCCGCCGTCACTTCAAGGGTGACGCTTTCGGGTACCGTGAGTCCGTTTCGGATCTCCACAAAGCCGCCAACAATCGTTACCGTGGAGCCGCTCACCTCCGCGCTCCCCGGTTTGATCGCGTTGATGTCCGCTGCCAGTTGTTCTGCCGCCGCCGCGTTGACGGCCGCCGCCTGAACCGTTCCGTTCGCAGAACCCCCACCGCCTCCTGGATTCGTGGGCGCACTCGCGCACCCCGCCAGAACCAGACCGAATACGAATGCCAGCACCATTGCCGACATTCCCGCCAAAAGTTTTTTGTTTGTCATTTGTTGACTCCTCTCAATGACTACCCACTTTGTGGGCACAAGTATTAACAAGAGGGATCCCTTGTTCCATAAAAAGCGTTAGCCGCTTGTTATTGGCAAAAAAATAAGCCGATGTCTTCAAAAGGAAGTTGAATTTTGAGAGGAATAACGGCTGTTTGGTAAGAAACACCCCTAAAGGATACTTGACAAAGAGGAAAGAGGCTCCATAATTACTGGGTGCTGGGTGCTGGGTGCTGGGTGCTGGGTGCTGGGTGCTGGGTGCTGGGTGCTGGGTGCTGGGTGCTGGGTGCTGGGTGCTGGGTGCTGGGTGCT
>JAISZQ010000108.1 GCA_031269165.1 Spirochaetaceae bacterium | reverse complement strand
CCAAATACGGCCTTTACGCGCCGCAATGTACCGATCCTGTCTCAAAACTTCAATGTTTTTCACCTTTTTCGCGCTTTTTTCCCGTTTGATTAAAGCAGGACAGTTCCCAACGCCTTAATAGAGGGTACAAGGCCGTTCCGAAACTTCTGTTTCGGAATGGCCCCACCTATACACAGGAAGGTGCTTATGAAAGGGCCAAGAGAATTGGCGGAAAACGTCTGGTACGAGGTTCGTACCGAGATTAATGTCGGCGAGCCGGTCTTCCGGCTGGCGTGGGCGGTGACGCTCTTCTATTGGGTTCTTATCGAAACGAAGGCGAAATTCGGTTTCGAGATGCGCGGGCTTGTGCTCAATGAGGCGTGGCTCACGTTCTACATGAGGCCCGCCAACGGGCTTGAACTACCCAAGATTATGCAGTGGCTGATGAACCCTGTTCATTAAGCAGACGTTCTCCCTCCGGTTCAACGTGCGGACGGGAAGGACACGCGCGTGGCGCGAATGGAAAATGGATAATGTCGTGTTTTGGAGACAGCGCGTTCCCTTCCTATCATTTTCCATTCTCCATTTCCCATTTTCAATTCCCCGGAGGGGTGGGACAGCCTAAGGACGGGGGTATGGGAGGAGAAAACGAGTTTTTCGCCCAAGAACTCGCCCTCTTCCGCATTTCCGCCCGGCTAACCGCTCCGCTTCACCACAAAAACGGCGTTACAGCAAGCCTCGATTCTCTGCCTAACGGCGGCGGGCCATCGGCCAGCCGATGGCCTTATGAAAGGTCTGCCTACTGCGGCGTGAGGTTTTGAAACAGCCTCAACCTATTTCACGATAAAGCCGATTTCCCAGTCTGTTGTCGCAGAGCCGGAAAAACCGGAGGGCGGGGAAATCCGCATTACCAGATACTCGTTTTGCCCTACCGCTATCGGCTCGCTGTCCATCCCGTAATCGTTTACCGTTGCGCCCACTTTTTTATAGGCAAAACCAATGTGGTCATCCCGCCGATACTCCCAGTCAATCGTAACCGTCACACTGTTTGCCGCCTTGAAAATATAGTAAACCGGGGCACCGCTTGAAAATTTGCCGGAACCTCTCCAGCGCTCGCTCTTTTCGATGTTTTGCGCCTGTGTCGAAACGGTAGTATTTAATAGATTTAATGAAACGTCGCTCCACCAGCCCGAATTTGGAGGGGTAAACCGCTTGCTTGAGAAATTTTGCCGCTTATCCCAGTCCGAAGGCTTTGTTTCCGGCAAGTCCCCGCACGCGAAGAAACACAACACGCCCAACAATACGCCAATCCATTTTTTCATCATCGCACCTTCTTGTTATCCTATTGCAACCGCCCTTTCACCGACGCGAAAATCCTGTCCGCTTTTGCCTCGTACGTGGCAAGTAACGCCTCGGCTTCCCGGTTTATCTTTTCCGCAGAGGCGCGGTCTTGCATCGCCTTCGTGTTGATAAAGACGTTGAGGCTCGCGCCTGAGAGGGCCGCCTTGCAGAAGATCACGCCGACACCCGCATCGCTGATGGCGAGTTTTGATCCCTTTGCCGCAAAGTCTTCGATAACGTCAATGGCCTCGGCGCATTTCTTCATAATTTCAAGCGGGGTCGCTGTCGCGTCTCGTAACGCCGCTTCCATCACGCGGTCTTTTTCCGCCTGTTGTTCCGGCGTGTCCTTGGGAAGACCGTACGCCCTGGACAAAGGCTCAAAGTCTTCGGCATCCTTGTCGATGAGGGCCAGAAGCGCGTCCTGCAAGGCATCCGCTTTTTTCTTGAGCGCGATGATGTCCGCCTCCACGTCCGCATACTTTTTCTTGCCCACGGTGAGACTGCCCACCATGTTGCCAAGCGCGACACCAATTGCGCCGACTAATGCCGATGCGCCGCCACCGCCGGGAACCGCCTCTTTCGAGGCGAGCATGGCTACAAAATCCGGGATCGCTTTCTGTGATAGTGCCATTCGTTCTTTCTTCAATCGTTATCTTCCTTAAATAATCAGTAAGCCCCAAACCGGGGGTCTGGGGGCAAGCCCCCAGTGGGGGTTGAGGGGGCAACGCCCCCCTTCCAAGCGCAAGGGATTGGAGGGGTGCGGGCAACCGCAGCCACGGCACGGAGCCTCCGTAGAGGCGGAGTGCCGGGGCCTGGCCCCGCAAAGCCCGGTTTTCGGTGTTGAGGGAACCGGCGTCCCTCAAGGGACACCGGTTCCCTCAACATCGAAAATGCGCCCTGCTCAGAACTCTAGAACAACCCCGAAATTTTGCCCGCATGGTCAACGTCGATCTTCTCGGCGGACGGAACAGGCGGGAGGCCGGGCATCGTCATGATCTCACCGGTAAGCGCGACAATGAAGCCGGCCCCGGCGGAAATCTTGATGTTACGAACCGTGAGCGTCCAGCCGCGAGGGGCGCCGCGCAAAGTCTCGTCATCCGAGAAGCTGTACTGCGTCTTGGCCATACAGATCGGCACCTTGTCCATGCCGAGCGTTTCGAGTTGAGCAATCTGCTTCTGCGCGGCGGGCAGAATGTTCACGGCGTCCGCATGGTATATCCTCTTGGCAATCGCTTCGATTTTGTCCTTGATCGGGGCATTGACGTCATAGCAGTACGTGAACGTGTTCGGCTGTTCGGCCAAACGCGCCACTTCCCCGGCCAAGCGCACGCCGCCTTCGCCGCCCTTTGCCCACACCTCGGAAAGCACGACGTTCGCGCCCTTTTCCCTGGCCATCTTCTCAACAAGGTCACGCTCAAGCCTCGTGTCCGCAGGAAATGCGTTGATCGCGACGACCGCCGGCAGATGGAACACGGTGGTAATGTTTTCGATGTGCTGGAGCAGGTTCGGCAAACCCCGCTTGAGCGCGTCGAGGTCTTCCTTGTTGAGGTCGGCCTTCGCGGCACCACCGTGATATTTGAGCGCGCGCACGGTTGCCACGATGACAACGGCGCTCGGCTTGAGCCCGGCGAAACGGCACTTGATGTCGAGAAACTTCTCCGCGCCGAGATCGGCACCGAAACCGCCTTCCGTAACAACATAGTCGCCCAACTTGAGCGCAAGCCGTGTCGCCATAATCGAATTACAGCCGTGGGCGATGTTGGCGAAGGGCCCGCCGTGAATAAACGCCGGCGTACCTTCCAGCGTCTGCACGAGGTTGGGCTTCAGCGCGTCTTTCAGCAACGCCGCCATCGCACCCTGCGCGTTCAGTTGGGACGCGGTTACCGGTTTTTCGCCACCGTCCGACTGCTTGCCGTAGGTGTAGCCCACGATGATGCGGCCAAGACGGGCCTTGAGGTCGTCGATACCGGACGAGAGGCAGAGGATCGCCATGATCTCGGACGCGACCGTGATGTCGTAGCCGTCTTCGCGGGGGACGCCGTTCGCCTTGCCGCCTAAGCCGCCCACGATGAAGCGGAGTTGCCGGTCGTTCATGTCAACACAGCGGCGCCAGATAATTTTGCGCGGGTCGAGGTTCAGCGTGTTACCCTGATAGATGTGGTTGTCAATCATCGCCGCGAGCAGGTTGTTTGCCGCGCCGACCGCGTGGAAGTCGCCGGTGAAGTGCAGGTTGATGTCTTCCATCGGAATAACCTGCGCCCAGCCCCCGCCCGTTGCGCCGCCCTTGACCCCAAACACCGGACCGAGCGATGGCTCACGAAGCGCGACGATGACCTTCTTGCCGATCCGCCTGAGCCCGTCCGCCAGCCCGACCGTCGTCGTCGTCTTTCCTTCGCCCGCCTGAGTCGGGGTAATCGCCGTGACGAGGATGAGTTTGCCGTCCGGGTCGTCCCTGTGGTCGGCAAGGTAGTTGTAGTCAACCTTTGCCTTGTAATACCCGTAGGGCTCCACGTACTTGTCAGGAATGTTCGCCCTTTTGGCAACTTCCTCAATCTTGTCCGCATGATCGGGATATACGGCTTGCGCGATCTCGATGTCCTGCCCGCTGAATTTCTTAACTCCGTCTCCAGTCATTTTATTGCTCTATCATTCATTATGACACAGAAAACCGGGTCTGTCAACAACGTAAGAACCGGTTCAGAATCTCAGCAAAAGGGGGAACGCCTTCCACTGTCAACAACTTAAGAATTTTGGTCCGCGAATGGCGCGAATAAATACGAATGATACATACCCATCAGCGCGTATTCGCAACGCCATGTATGGCGCACATTCGCGTACATTCGCGGACAAAAAAACTAAAAATCTGTGTAATCCGTTGACCACTCTTATATTCCATTTGCTTAAGTTGTTGACAGGGGGAAGTCTCCCCCTCGCTCCAGCCGCCTACGCCGTCTTCCGCTACCCCCTCTACGGGGACAAAACCATGCGGTGCATGGTTTTGTGGGCGTGCCCCAAGCGTCCATGGATGGACGCAGGACTGAGTACGCCCCGGCCCGGAAGTCCGAGGCAGGACGCGAAGGACTGTAGGGAGACCCCCGTAACGCCCCCGAATCACGGCGGAGACTTGCATCCCGTGGGGTTTTGGAACAACCTCTCATTATTGTAATATGAGGCTGTTCCAAAACCGTGCGCGGTTAGCGCACAGTCAATGAGTTTTGGAACAGGCTCGGTTAAAAAAATAAATGACCTGCCGGACCGGACCGGTCTTTGAGTACAACGGCTCCCGTTACGTCAACAGCACCATCACGCCGACCGTCGAGACAGAGCTATTCCGGCGGAAACGCCTGAGTAACCTTCCACCCCGTGTGGAACGGGAACAGCGGGACCGCAGCAAGGAGTGTATATAAAGGAAAAGAAAACAACAAAAGGACGGGGCGGCAAGCGTTCGCAGACCAATCTGGCCTCTGAGTTCTCCCGTGCCATTGCCAAACGGCACTAAGAGCCTGTTCAAAAACCCCACGAGATTTTTTTCTCGCTGTGATCCGGGGGCGTTACGGGGGTGGTAAACCCCCGTTGAAGGGGGTAGCGGAGGACGGCTCAAACCATTGCGGGGGATACCCCGCAATGGTTTGAGCTGGCCGTAGCGAGGGGGAAGGCGCGGCAACCTGTTGCCGATTCCCCCTTTTGCCGAGATTTTGAACAGGCTCTTAAAAGGCGGTACCGCCCCCGTAAGACGGTTGTGTGACCGGCGTATCGACCAGCCCTCCTATAGTACAAAACATTACCATTACCCACTGGCATTAAGGCGCACCAATTGGGGCTCGCAGTTCGGGGATACGCAGCCGCAGAATGGTGCCGTCTCGGGCTTCGGCGTCAACGTCGATTGCCTTCAAGGTGAACGTGCCTGTCCGCATCGGGAGGACGCGCAATTCGATGACGTTCCGGCCTGTTTCCGGGTCGAGCACAGCACTTTCCACGATGGCTTCGGGCGGGGGCGCAAAACGGAGACGGCGCAGCGCGTTCTTGGACAAATTGCTTGCGTTCGTCACGAGGAGGCGGAACACCGACCATTTGCCCACTTTGAGCGCGGGGAACGGGGTCTCCCAGCGGAAGATGGGCGGCTCAGGCATAGCGCGGGCGGGCGCGATGGTAAGGGGAATACTCGCGGTCCATAGGGTCTGTTCGCGGGCACGGACCCCAAACGGGGAAAGCCTTTGCGCTCCCGCCTCCAGCGGCACCAGCGTAAATTCAAACACCGACCAGCGTTCAAGGTTGCGCGAAGCATCGCGGGAAAGGCGCACGGATGTCCGCTGGCCTTCGAGGCGGAATTTGTCCCTGAAATCCGGCGGAACGATGGTCACTTCGCGTAATTCGCCGTGCTTGACCACCAGCGCAAGAGAAAAGGCCCGGCCTACTTCCAAATTTTCTGGATCCAGTTCACACAGCACTTCAAGCGGGTCGTCCGGCCCATTGATGGAAAATCCCTGTTCCGCCGCCATACCGAAAAACGCCGCCGCGCATAATCCCCTTAATAGTCTAATGAAGAATCGCCTTCGCCGCCCTGCCATGCCCAACTTTTCCATCTGCCCGTCTCCTTTTCCCGTATAAAATCAAACAACACCGAGTTCCCCCGGCTTATGCCTTCCCGTACCGGACGGGCGCTCTTTACCTCGCTCGTCTCAACGGTATTCTTGCTCTCCAAGAGGACGAGGCTGATCTCAAGATTCCGCTTCGCTTCGATGCGCCCCGGATTGACGAGGAGGGCCTGCCGAAACTCCCGCGCCGCTTCCTCCGCGTTCCCCGCATGGTAATGGGCAACGCCTGAGTTGTAATGAATCCGATAGGCAAGCTCGCGGTACCGCTCACCGTGCCCATGCCGAAAGTCCTCGGCCGCCGGGTCCCCGGCGGCATCGGTTCCCGCCGCATCCGTCGTTATCAAGGCGTGCGCCTGTTCGAAAAACGCGATTACCGCGCTGTCCGCCTCGTCTTTCGGGGGCGACTCCCCCTCGTCCAGCAGCCGCGCCGAGCCCAACGCGTACAACGTGTAGGGAATGTCGCCGGATGAGGCAAGGGAGCGCGACCGGGTGTAACTCGCTTCCGCCTCGGAGAGCATATTCCGCGTCACAAAGAAGTTTCCTTCAAGCAGGCGGAATTTTGCCTCGATCACGGCAAACGGGGAAAACGAGGCGGTTGGGGCACAGGAAAGGAACAGAAAAAGGAAGGGTGCGGCGGACAACAGGTGCTTTTTCAAGGCGGCGCGCTTTTTCCGGGAGCCGCTTTTCGGCGTGAGGTTCGGCGCAAGGACATAGAACGCGCCCTTGTGCAAGGCGAAAAACACCAGTGCCAACGCCGCGAAGATGAAGGTTGCGTCTTGCTTCTTCTCCGTCTCCCGCGTTTCCGTTTCTCTTCGGTTTTCGTTTTCTTCCCCTCCCCCGTCCTCTCGCGGCAGGAACGCATCGCGCAAAGCGGCAAGGGCGGCCTCAATATTGTCGGTATCGCCCGTATCGCCAACCCTGAAAAAAAGGCCGTTGCTCTGTTCAAGGGCCTCCCGCAACGCGCCCGGCTCGGCCCGGCTCACGATGTTTTTCCCACTCTTGTCCTGCAAGAAAAGCGTCGCGCCCTTTTCCGTGACGCCGATCGGGATGGGGCCGCCCTTTTCACTCCCGATACACACCGCGTTGACCATTATCCGCTCTTCTTTGGCCTTCTCCACGGCATCCTGAAACAGCCCGGAAAGAGCCTCCCCGTCGGTGAACACGATGACGGCCTTCTCCGCGGGATAACGGGCCGAAAGATCGGGCGGGAAGGCGCCGATTGCGGCACGGGTGAGCTTCTCCACGTTGGTACCGGCGGCACTGATCGCCTGACTGGAGAGGGAATCGATGATGGCTTGTACCGTCTCAGGCCCGTAGGTCAGCGGAACGGCAAGCACGCCCTCGCCTTTGCCCACGGCCGCCGCGTAACGGTACTCCGCCCCTTGTCCGCGTAACGCGGTGAGTACGCCGCGCGCGACAATCTTCGCGCCCTCGAGCCGCGAGATCGTCTCTCCGTTATACGCAACATCGTGGACATTCATGCTACGCGACACGTCAAACGCGAACACGATGTCGATGCCGCCTTTCCGTTCTTCCTCGTACTTCACCGTCAGGAAAGGCCCGGCGGCGGCGACAACCAGCGCGGCGAGCGTGAGCAATCCGAAAAGGCCGGAATAAAAATACCGCGTCCTTAAAAACGCGCCCTTTTGTAACGACATCTTCCGCAACAACGGGAACAAACGCCGATACTGGATAAAAAAGCCCAGCGCGAAGAGGGGGAGCGCAAGCAGGGCGTAGAACAAAGCGGGACGGGCAACGTTCATGGCGGCTCAATACCTCGATACATCCGCCGCGCCCGGAACCATCGGTTTCAGGCGTGGTGCTAAAAAGCGCGGCAAAAACGAAAGCGTGATGAGCAACAACGCCGCCACAATAAACGGGACGGCGCGGGACTCGGTAACGTGAAGTGTTTCGACGCGGACGGGGAGCGTTGACCCTTCGCTCACCTTGAAGAAAGCGCGGCCAAGCTCGTCACCGGTACGGGCTTGGAGGAACGCGCCGTTGCCCTTCTCGGCAATGGTGATAAGCGTCTGCACGTCGTAGCGCGAATCGTAGAGGCCCCGCCGATGTTGGTTGGTTTCCGGGTCAACATAGTCGAGGATCGTTTCCCCGCCGGTCCCAACGCCGATCACGAAAAACGCCGCATCCGCCGAGGCAAGCACTTCGGCAGCGGTTTCCGGGTGAACGGCCCCGGCGTTGTTTTCCCCGTCCGTAACCAGCACACAGGCGCGAAGCGGCGCGGATGAATCGTATAGATGGAAGGCGGCAAGCGAGAGCCCCATTCCCAGTGCCGTTCCGTCTCCCAGCTCGCCTATTCTGAGGGTTTGCAGCCGATCACGAAAGAGCTCGTGGTCGATGGTGGGCGGCACGAGTAGCGCGGCATCTTCTCCCACCGCGACAAGCCCGACGGCAGCGGACGGATGGTCGTTGACAAACGAGAGAATCAGAAAACGCGCCGCCTCAAAACGGTTGATCATCCCGTTTTCCGCGCCGCCGGAACCGCCGCGATTGCCGCTACTGTCGCCTGTCCCGCTCGAAACGCCGCCTCCCGTGCTGTTGATGTCCAGCACCGCCATACTCGGGCTCACATCCAGCACGAACACGATGTCCGCGCCGCGCTCCTTGTAGACCGGCACCGCCGTTACCTCCATCGGGTTGGCAATCGCCAGCAACAAGAGCGACACGGCGGCAAGCTCGGCGGCAAACATCAGTACCGCGCCCAGGGCCGCCCGGCGGGGAGGCTTGAACAGCGTCCCGCCCTGGGGCCCCAGCGACAGTTTCACCGTGACGGCTGGCCGCAAGAACCGGCGGCAGAAGAGGATGGCAAAGGGCGCGAGTCCCGCCAATATCAGAAAAAGCGGCCGTTCAAAACGGATACTCATGCGGCAAACCCTTCTATATAAGACAGCGTTTTCTCGGCAACGGCGGCCACGGCTTCCCGTTCGATATGCGCCGGGGAAAACCTGAGCCGGTCACAGTCGGCGAAGATAGGATACACCGCCCCATCGGAGAACGCCCCGTCCGCTAAAAAATCCTCCGCCGAATACGCTGCGTAATTTTTCCGGTAGATCGCGCCTAAGAACCCCCGAAACGCCTCGTTCACAGCGGCAACGCCCTCTTTTGCCCCGATACGGCCTCCGGCAAGCGCGTTCTCCGCCGCGAGAATCGCCCGCTTTGCCTTGTACCGCAAAAAGCGAAGGCGCATCTTTTCAAGGAACCGCTGAAAATGCCGCGGCCCGTAAGAAACCGAAAACCCGACCAATGCGACCAGCGCGATAAGGGCCGCCGTTCCACCGATAATCAGCGCGAAGGTTCCCGGCGCGGCAAGCGGCTTTTCAGGCGGCGAGAGGGTGGTCGAATAGCCGTCCCGTTCCAAAATCGACGCGATAGACACGGTAAGCGGCGGCAGTCCGGCAACGGGAAGCGGCGGAACGTCCACCACGCCCGGCCTAAACGCCATGAAATCAAGCAACAGTTGCCGCGCCTCGACGTCAATTTCGACACGCTTCACGATGATGTCGTCAGTAAACGGCAAACCGGACGGCAAACCGGACGGGAGCCCGCTCGTTACCAGAAGGTTGGTCTTCGCGGTACGCGGCGCGTCCTCTGAGGGGTTTAAAGACAGGCCCTGTGGCAACGGCACGACGAGTCGGCCTTCGTCGCCGACAAAAACCGTTTGCGGGATAAGAAACGCGCCCTCTGGGTTACCGCCCCCGGTTACACCGGACACGTCCTCGTCATGTATATCGTCGTCGTTCATGCACGGAGCCTCCGTCTGCCGAAAAACCGCGACAGCGCGACATCAACCTCATCATCCACCGAGATCGTCAGCGTCGCCGCGCCTGCCCGTATACACGCATCCTCCCATTGCGCGGCCCGTTTTTCGAAAAAACTTTTCCATGCCGCCGCGAACACCGCCGACGGCGAGGCACGGATCGTCCGGTTACTTTCAATATCCTCGATGACCGTTGCCGCAGCCTGAGTAAACCCGGTCGGCCCCATGAATGGTACCGAGAGGGGAAATCCGTGCTCGGCGGGAAGCGCGATTCGCACACAAACACAATCGTGCGCCCGGCATAACCGGGGAAGCTCTGCCTCCCACGCCTCGGCAAGAAAATCGGAGATCACCACGAGAAGGCTACGGCGTTTACAGAGCGCGGCCCCCTGCCGCATCGCCCCGCCCAAAGCCGTCCCGCGCGGCTGTTCTGCCGGGTCCCCGCGGACCTCCAGTGCCGAGGAGACCAGTGCCAAGAGATGCCCCGTTCCCTGTCTGCACGGCCACACTTGCCGCACCTCGTTGCCAAAAAAGACCGCCCCGAACTGTTGTCCCGCCTTTTCCGCCGAAAACCCCAGAAGGCACATTGCCAAAAGTGCCTGCTCATACCGGCTGCGCTCCGAAACCCCGCGTTCAAGCATCGACACGGACTGGTCAAGCACGACACACAGCGAAAACTCCCGCTCTTCCCGGTAAATTTTCACGTAAGGCCGCCCAAACCGGGCACTGACATTGCGGTCGATCGCACGCACGTCGTCGCCGGGCCGGTAATCGCGCACCTCGTCAAACTCGATGCCGTTCCCCCGAAACACCGAACGGTACGCGCCCGACCGCAAGTCCTCCGCCAGTCCCCGCGCCGTTATCGGGAAAACCGCAATCTTTTCAAGCAGTTCACTCTTATCCATATCTTGCCCGTCTCACTATACCAAAGATTTTCCGAAAAAACCACCGGATGGGGTAAGGAGGCAAGGCAACGGCATTTACTTTGATAACGGATCGATATGCCGGGCGCGCCCTTTGGAGCGGGTACTGTTTAACAAGCAGCTACCGGAGAGGACAGCAATACCAAACAGCACGCCCCTTTGGGCGGGTAGTGTTTAGCGAGCTATCCGTCATTGCGAGGCCGCGGCAACATAGTTGCCGTTAGTGACGAAGCAATCCAGAAGAAATAATGCCCCCGGCATCCCCCACCGGATGGCTTCGCCCGCTCTCACGAGCGGCTCCGCTCCGCAATAACGAGCGACGGTGAGCGAGGGAATAGATAGTCCACGGATTGCGCGGATTGCGGTAAGGGGGGGGGGGCCTTGGCGTCGCAGTCGCCCTCCATGGCACCTGTTCCAAAACTTGAGGTTTTGGAACAGCCTCAAGCATATACTTAGAGTTTGTCCATATATGGAGACACATTATGGACAAACTTTCTTGAAAAACGTATTTGCGAATGCAAATGCAGTGTCTGTCCGCAAAGGACGCAAACGTAGTTTGCGCATCGACTTTGTGGACAGACACTACTTAATAACACAGCACAAACCCGGCTGAAATGCAATACCCCCGGCTCTCCGTTATCTTGCGCCCCCCGCGTTGCCTTACTCCGCATTGCCCGACGCGATTTCCCAAGCTTTCGCGTTTTCACCGGACTACAGGAGGCCTCGTTTATTACAGCCGTAAAATTATTGTTAAGTTGTGCTCCTGCAAAACACAACCTTCCATACAGTTAAAATGTTCCTTTGCGTGTACCACGGCGTATCTTATAAATACGCTAAATCTATACAGCATAAGGAATTATTAGATGTTCGGTGGCCAATTCCTTAATGAAAGCAGACGTTCTCCCTCCGGTTCAACGTGCGAACGGGAAGGAAGGCGCATCTTTGGGGAGAGCGGTACTGGTCGGAGATTGTGGCGGGGAAGCCGCCTCCCATTTGCGCTTGCCTTCCATGACCTCGGTCGCGAGGAAGTGACGGCATCGCCCGGCAGTGGCGGTGCAGCCGGTGCCGCAATCGGGGCCGGAGACCGCATCACCGTACTTCAGGCGGTTTGCTTCTATCGCCAAGAGCATCTCATGGTAGGGGATAAGGGGGTCGATGCCGGCAAGGGCCATGTCGGCGTAGAGCGGCGCGGTTACCGCCGAGCGGACCGTGCGGGTCAGGCAGGGGAACTCAAGACCGCCGGGAATCGGGTCACAGGGGATGCCGATGTTCGCCTGTAACGCCATAGACGCGGCGTTCTGCACCTGGGCCCCGTTGCCGCCAGACATCCACGTGATGGCCCCCGCCGCCATCGCGCAACAAATTCCGGATTCGCCCACGCAACCCGACGCCCCCGAAGCCCGGCAGAGGGAATAGGCGATCGCGCCCAGTCCGGCGGCGACGACCAGACCCTCACGCTGTTTTTCCACCGAAAACCCCCGGTGTTCCCGTACGCCCTCAAGGGCCGAGAAAAGATAGCCGCCGCCGGTTCCCATAGGGCCGGGAACGATCTTCACCCCCGGTATCTTCGCGTTGGTCGAAAAGGCATAGTCCATAATACGGCTTGCAAGCGGGTCCTGTAACACCCGCCCTGCATCCTTGTACCGTTTCCATTGTTTGCCGTAAACCGGAAGGAGCGGAGTATCCGCCACCGGAAAAGTCCCCCGGTCTTCCAGCGCGTGAATCTGGTTAAAGAAAATCCCCCGAATCCGCTCAAAATAATCCCCTATCCGTGTGTCGTCCCAGCCCGAAAACGCCTTCTCATACTCTATCGCCGCCTGAACAAAGGAAATGCCCTTCCGTTCCGCAAAGGCAATCCACTCGTCCACGGTTTTGAACAGTTGGGGCCGCCGTCCGTTAAAAGTGACCACCGGCAGGATCGCGGGGAATAACAAAAAGTCCCGGCGGGGGAAAACCCGCTCCACCTCTTCCGGCGGAAGGGGCTCTGAAAGTTCCACGAACCACGCCTCCCCGCCGGTTTCGTTTTTGGTCAGGGTTGACTGGACAAAGGCACCACCGGGAACATCGCTCGGCCGGGTGCTGACAAACTTGAGAAAGGTGTTGTACGCGGCGGCTCCGGCGGGGGTTTTTTCCACGAGGATCGCGTGGGTGTCGCCCTGCCACGACACCGGAAAGCCGTTGATCTCGTAGACCATGATCATCCCGCCCCCAATGGAGGCCCCAATAAGCCGCCCCTTTTCGCCGGTGCTGTCCTCCACGTCAAACTGGGTGGAGAGCGGGTACTTGTTCGCCCGATCCAGCGCGCCGAATTCATAGGACATATTTTTTTCACGGGCGAGTTCGTGGGCGCGAAAGAGCCGCTCGTCATCGGGGGCAAAGCCCTGGAGTCCCCCCAGAAGGGCCCGGTCTTCCATCATGTTGCCCAATCGGGAGAGGTGTCTCCGGTCTTCGGGGTTAAACCGGATTTTCGCCCGCTTCACCCCGCCCCGTACCCCATGCGAGGCGATCCGCCCTATCCGGCTGTTGCCCGCGAAGCTGGTTGAAGAGCCGGGCTGCATGATGGGGCCAAAAACGTCATTAAAGAAATCAGGATATAATAACTTTGCCATCGTGTCTCCTTTTGTGCCATTTGGTAATGGTGTTCTCTGTCTTGTTCTCTTAAGATAACTGGTCAATAATTAATAAGGTAACTGGTCAATACGCCGGTGGCGCACCCGCTTTACGGGGGCTGTACCGCCCTTTCAGTTTATGGCGGCAATGCCCCCATAAAACGGGTGCGCCACCGACTAACGGCGTGCTGCTCGTAGGCATACACCAAAGGGCGCGTCGTCGGGGGGCGGGTCGTGGGAGTGCGCTTATCGCGCCGGAGGGTGTCCCGCACCGCTTAGCCTACTGGTCCTAACACGAGAGGCGCACCCCACCCGTAAGGCGGTCGCGCCTCCGACTAACGGCGTGCTACTCGTAGGCAACATACTACCCCAACCGATACGATTGCCAAAAACCGCAAGAACTACTAAACAGCACCCGCGCAACGACGACGCACCATGGGGTGTGTTCTATCAGCCGGTCGAGCAACACCGGAGGGCGGCATTGCTACGCAAAGGCGGCGGCTACCGCAGGTAGCGTGGCCGCCACTAAGTAGCACAGCCGCCCGTAGGTGTTGCTCTACCGGCGTACCAACAAGCCCTTATCAAATGGCACGAAAGGAGTCCTACCAGACTTCCCGGTATTCGCTGTTTTTCATAAAGAATTGCCGGGTGCGCTCCTGTCGGGGATGGATAAAAATCTCTTCAGGCGTTCCGTCTTCCACCAGAACGCCGCCATCGAGAAAAATCACCCGCGTCGAAACGTCCCGGACGAAATGCATCTCGTGGGACACGAGGATCATCGTCATCCCGCCCAAGGCGATCCGTTTGATCACCTCCAGCACCTCCGCCACCCACTCAGGATCCAGGGCACTGGTCGGTTCGTCAAAGAGCATCACCTCAGGGTCCACGGCCAGCGCGCGGGCAATACCGACCCGCTGTTGCTGCCCCCCGGAAAGCCGGGAGGGATATTCGTTGGCCTTGTCCGCAAGACCAATAGACGAAAGTATTCCCAAGGCCTTCTCTTCGGCGTGGGTTACGGGCTGCTTTTTCACGATAATGAGGTTTTCGGTAACATTTTGCAACACCGTCTTGTTCTTAAAAAGGTTGTAATGCTGGAACACCATCGAAGACTTGGAACGTAGCCGGGAAATATCGCTCTTTTTTGCCGTTGCCGCGTCAACCGCCGCATCGGCGATGGTTACCCGGCCGGAATCGGGCCGTTCGAGCCAGTTCAGCGTCCGCAACAGCGTCGTCTTTCCCGCGCCGCTCGGCCCAACAATGGAAACAATCTCGCCTTTGTTAATGGCAAGACTCACATCGCGCAGCACGGCATTGCCGCCGAAGGACTTGCTGATATGTTCAAGCCGTATCATGCCGCGTTCCGTTCGTATTTGCGGGCCCGCTTTTCGGCCATGCCCAAGAGCCGGGCGATTCCCGCGCAGATGATCCAGTAGATAATCGACACCACCACGTAAATCTCAAAGAAACGGTATCCCCGCGCGCCGACGATCCGGGCACGGGCCATGAGGTCGATGATCGAGATGGTAAAGACGAGCGACGTTTCCTTGATAAGGGAGACGAGCGTGTTTGCCAGAGGCGGAATGGCG
Source organism: Spirochaetaceae bacterium (assembly GCA_031269165.1). GTDB lineage: Bacteria > Spirochaetota > Spirochaetia > Treponematales > Breznakiellaceae > JAIRNN01. Next base: position 9,431 of record JAISZQ010000108.1, on the reverse strand, counting down.
ACCGCGAAGGCTTGGGGGATCACGATCCGCACGAGAGCCTGCCGCACACTCATGTTGACGCTGTACGCCGCCTCCAGTTGGCCCACATCCACCGCGAGGAGGGCGCTCCTGATCGTCTCCGACATATACGCCCCGGCGTTGAAAGACAGGGCCACAATCGCAAAGACCATCCGGGGCACTCCGTTCACGTTAAAACTGGTGCCCAAGTATTCGTTTAAGAAGCGCAGGAACAGAGGAATGCCGAAGTAAACCAGCATGATCTGTACCAGCGCGGGGGTGCCCCGGATATAGGACACGTATACCTTGCAGATTTCCGCGAGAACACGCACCTTGAAGTACCGCGCCAAGGCTACCGCAAAAGCGATAACGAGCCCTATTCCCGCCGCGATAAAGGCGAGCACCAGCGTTACCGGCAACGCCGTGAGAATCTCCGGAGTCGATTGGAGCATAAAGGCGGGATCAAAAATCTTTCCCATCTTTACGCCCCCCGGTTCTGAGGCCTACGCACCGGCGAGCAACGCCTCTTTGGTGGTATAGTCCTTGCCAAATAAATATTTCCGCGAAATCTCCCGCAACGTGCCGTTACTATGAAGCTGCTTCAGGACTGTGTCGAACTGGTCGCGGAGCGCCTTTCCCTTTTCGGTCTTCGGGAACAAGAGATGGATGGGTACGGCCGTCCATCCTTCTTCGGTAAGGGATGCCGTACCGATCTTATAGCCCAAGGTGTTGGCGGCGAGTTGGGTCGTAGCCGGAGAACTGATGGTGGCATCGACCCGCCCGGTGTCGATCTCCGTCAAGGTATTGGCGATATTGCCGTCGTTATAGACAATCTCGATGTTTGCCCCGGTCTCTTTGATGTATTCTTCCAAGCGGGTGGTATAAGCGCTCCCCACCCCGCAGGCTACCTTTTTGCCCTCCAGATCCTTCAAGGTACGGAGGTCCGTGCGTCCCTCCTTGAAGATCAGGCTCTGGCCGGTCCAGAGGTACGATACCGTGGACAGGTAATACTTCTCTTCCCGCTCTTTACGCCAGCCGAGAAAACTGGCGATAAGGTCGAAATCGCCCCCTTCCAGGGCAACAAAGATACCGTCCCACGCGGTGGGCACGAACTCAACCCGGTATTCCGGCAAAAGCGCGATGATGGCCTTGATCACCGCGATGTCGTAACCGTCAGCCTCCCCCTGCTCGGTCACATAGTTGTAGGGAGGCATAGCGCCTTCGGTTCCCACCTTGATGAAGGCGGGCCCGCCGCTCTCCTTTTTGGCACCCGCGAACAACGCCGTTCCTGCCAGAAACAACGCCATGACGATAAACAATGTTCTTGTTTTCATAAACTACTCCTTGAATATAGTTTTCATATCTAATTACTAGGATATAATAGCAACCCCAATATTTTTTGTCAAGAGACACCCGCATTTTTGCCTTGTTTTCAGGTGTTTTTTCGTCGTTTTTTTGTCCCCGGGAGATATGTTCCCGCCGTATCATGCCGCGTTCCAAAGGACGCGCGCCTTAAAATACCGCGCCGGGGCTACTGCAAACGCGATAACAAGCCCTATTTCCGCCGCGACAAAAGCCGGAAACAGTGTTAGAGCCTGTTCAGAATCTCAGCAAAAGGGGGAACGGCAACAGGTTGCCGCGTCTCCCCCTCGCTCCGGCCCTGCGGTCCTCCGCTACCCCCTCTGCGGGGGTTCCACCCCCGCAACGCCCCCGAATCACAGCGGAGGCTTGCGTCTCGTAGGGTTTTTGAACAGGCTCTTAAGCCACGGTTAACCACAGATGGCACATGAACGGCGGCACAAATAAATCTGTGTCCGTTCTGCCATCTGTGGTTCGCGTGACGACCTAGATCCGATTAGTAATCCATGCCGCCCATACCACCCATGCCGCCCGGGGGCATCGCCGGTTCTTTCTTCTCCGGGATGTCCGTGACCGCGCACTCGGTGGTGAGGAGGAGGCTGGCGACGGAGGCCGCGTTCTGCAACGCCGAACGGGTCACCTTCGCCGGGTCGATGATACCGGCCTTCACCATGTCCACCCACTCCATTTTGGCCGCGTCAAAGCCGATACCGGCCTTCTCGTGCTTGGCCTTGTCCGCGATGATCGCCCCGTCTGTACCGGCGTTCTCGGCGATCTGGCGAATCGGCTCCTCAAGCGCGCGTTTCACGATCTTGAACCCGACCTTTTCCCCGTCGGTGAGTTTGGAAAGATCGGCCTTCTCAAGCGCAAGCGCGGCGCTGATGAGCGCGATCTCGCCGCCCGGCACGATGCCCTCGTCGAGCGCGGCGCGGGTCGCGGAAAGCGCGTCCTCGACACGGTGCTTCTTCTCTTTCAACTCGACCTCGGTAGCCGCGCCGACATTGATCACCGCGACCCCGCCCGCCAGCTTCGCAAGCCGCTCTTGGAGTTTCTCGCGGTCATAATCCGACGTGGTGTTCTCGATCTCGGCCCTGATCTGAGAAATGCGGTCCTTGATCTCCTTCTGAGCGCCCGCTCCGTTGATGACCGTCGTGTTGTCCTTGTCGATCTTCACCGTCTTCGCCTTGCCCAGTTGCTTGAGCTCGGTGTTCTCCAGTTTGAGACCCAGTTCCTCGGTGATAACTTCGCCGCCCGTGAGAACCGCGATGTCCTCGAGCATGGCCTTGCGCCGGTCGCCAAAGCCCGGAGCCTTGACCGCCACCGCGTGCAACGTGCCGCGCAGACTGTTGAGAATGAGCGTCGAAAGCGCCTCGCCGTCCACGTCCTCGGCGATGATGAGGATCGGTTTCCCCGTCTGGGCGATCTTCTCAAGCACGGGCAACAAGTCTTTCATGGAAGAAATTTTCTTGTCGTGAATGAGAATGTAGGCGTCCTCGTAGACCGTGCTCATCGTGTCGCGGTCGGTCACAAAGTAAGCCGAGATGTACCCCCGGTCAAACTGCATCCCTTCCACGAAGTCGATGGTCGTTTCCATCGTCTTGGACTCCTCGACCGTGATAACGCCGTCCTTCCCGACCTTGTCCATCGCGTCCGCAATCGTGTTGCCGATCTCGATGTCGTTGTTCGCCGACACCGACGCGACATGGGAAATCTCTTCCTTGTCGTCGCCGATGGGCTTGGCGATCCGCTTGATCTCGGCAGTGGCAAGATCGACCGCCTTGTCGATACCGCGCTTCACCTCGATGGGCGTGTTTCCCGCCGCAACCACGGCGAGCCCCTCTTTCACGAGCGAGTAGGCAAGCACCGTCGCCGTCGTCGTCCCGTCACCGGCCACGTCGTTCGTCTTCGTGGCAACTTCCTTGAGCAACTGAGCCCCCATGTTTTCGTAGGGGTCGGCAAGCTCAATCTCCTTCGCCACGGACACGCCGTCCTTCGTCACGGTAGGCGCGCCGAACTTTTTGTCGATCAGCACGTTGCGCCCTTTCGGTCCAAGGGTCACCTTGACCGCTTTGGAAATTTGCTCCACCCCCGACAGCAGTTTCCGCCGGGCGTCCTCGTTAAAAAGCAATTGTTTAGCCATATTCCTCTCCTATTTGAGAAAATTTAGTATAGATTTGCTATAGAAAGTATCAAAAAATGAAAAAAAGTGCAAGAGTTTCGCCGAATTTTAGTCGAGTTTTTTCAAAATTTTTTCAAAAACAGCGCAATTTGGGCAGTAACTAGTGGTTCGGCGGGAATATTCCTAAACTCGTCCTCATTCTTTCGAGAATCAGCACGGCGATGCTCAATCCGGTGGTCCCGTTGCCGGTCCAGTCAGTGTGCCCGAAAACCTGTTTGCGACCCTTGACACACTGCTGGAAAGCCCGCTAAAATGCATCAATATGAAAATGAAAGCATACGATGGAATCGACCGCATGACCGAGACGACGCTCCCCTATGGCAGCAGTACCCACCAGCCTGCGGCGTGGGGCCGACAAACGAAACCGCGCCCGCCTGAGAGTTCCTTTCGGGAAAGAATTATGGAATGATTCTCTGGGGAGCATCAGCATCCGGCGGACTGACGCGCAGGGAAATGCCGTCCACGTGGAGCGGCGCGGCGGTTATAAAGGCACCCTTTTATTTCTGTGTTTGGAGGAATGGTAATGGCATTGCTTTCTCAAGAATCTGCCAAAAGGCATTATGACAACCTTTTGGAGTCTTATAATTATGGCGGAAAATTTGCATCAAAGGTCGTTACTTTTCAGCACGATTTGGAGCATGACATTCTCTATGAAATTACCGGATGTCAAAAATTTGTGGACCAGCGTCGCTGGCTTAAAGAAAATCAAAAACGGATAAATAACGGTAAAAAAACAGGCGGATCCATACCTCCCGAGATTGTTTCCGACATAGTTAATCTCAAAACATGGCGTAATGTGGCAGAACACGAAAATAAAATGACTCCTGTTCGGTATTTAGCCCATTTTGAGACCATGGCCGAAACAATCAGGTTCTTTTCAGAAATACCGTATCCCGCTGAAATACAAAATATCATGGACAATCAACCACAGAAAAATCGCTCCAATGGCGATGTTCAAAATGCGAAGGGTACAGAAGAGAAACCGGCTGCACCTGTTGCGGCACCCAGTGTACAGGGGGTAACTCCTGCCCCAAAGCAAAAACCGATGGCCAAACCCCCGGAAACCGAGAAAAAAAAGGAAAACGCCGGGGCAGAATATAAAATCAGTTTCGGTTATAAAATTACCGGGCCGTTTACCATCAAAGAAATAGTACAGAAAATACAATCCGGTGAAGTTACCCGCGAATGGTATATCTGCCCGCCCGGGCAGCCTGAAAAATCACAATGGCCTAAAATAGACGCTATAAAAAATGCGGACATTAACGCCGCGCTTACCCAAGTCAAAGCAAAAAACCATAAAAAAATCAGTGAAACAAAACCTCAACAAACCCCCAAACAATTTACCTATATTCTGCGTTGTAACGGAATAGAAACCCCTCCCTGTTCATGGGAGGAGGTAAAGCAGAAAATTTCCCGTGGAGAAATCAACCGGGACTATTATATTTATCAAACAGGTTCCAATACCGAGATAGGGGCAAAAATAGACAGCATGTCCGAACTGGCGCATTGTTTTGAGCAATTTGAAAAGCATCAAGCCGAAGAATTCCGAAAGCAGGCGAAAGAAAATCAGCGGCGCAGGGATGAGGAAGAAGCGCGGAAAAAAGCCGCAGAAGAACAGAAACGGCGGGAAAGGGAAGACCAAAAACCAATTAACAAGATCAAACATGGTTTAAAAAAATGGGGGGAAGAGATTTTTGGTCCGCCGCCTGATGATGATGACTTTGATGACGACGACTTTGGAGACGATGATGATGACTTTGGAGACGACGAAGAAGACGACGATTATGACTTTGATGAAGACGACGATGACTGGGATGACGAAGAAGACGATGATGACTTAGATGACGATGATGACTATGAATACGACGAAGATGATGACTAGGGTTCATCTGCGCGACCGGGTTTTTCCTGATTTTCTCACGGGGATATACAACGCGGTCTTGCAGATGCCTCCGCTGTGATTCGGTCGCGGGCTTTGCCCGCTTCTGGAGTTTCGGGCGGGGCATCCGTTAGGATGCCGGGCATCCTTGATGCCTTCGGGGGGTTGTCTCCCGCTGAGCGGGTGCCGTAAGAACCTGTTCAAAAACCCCACGGAACGCAACCCTTCGCTGTGATTCGGGGGCGTTACGGGGGTCTCCCTACAGTCCTTCGCGTCCTGCTTCGGACTTCCAGGCCGGGGCGTGGCACACCGTAGGTGTGCTTCAGTTCTGCGTCCATCCGTGGACGCTTGGGGAACGCCCACAAAACCATGCACCGCATGGTTTTGTCCCCGTTGAAGGGGGTAGCGGAGGACGGCTCAAAGCATTGCGGGGTACAATACCCCGCAATGCTTTGAGCGGGCAGTAGCGAGGGGGAAGGCTTTCCCCCTCTCCTCCTTTCCACTGAATAGTTACAATAGCACTCAAAATTCCCCCCGGCTGAATAGTTACTTTTTATTTTTGATATGGTATACTGCCGCTATGCAAACGTTCAACGAATATTCCGCCGAGGAGATACGGCAAATGACGGTCGTTGCCGGGGATTCGATGGAGATAACGCCGGAGACGGTGTATGCCGAGGGGCGGCTGGATCTCCTGCCGTATGTGAATAAAATCGTCGAGAGCCTCATGTTACCCGGATCGGGGATTGCCGGGTTTGACAACCTGTCTCGGCTCCAGGAACTGGCAGAGGCGGGCCATTCCTGCCTCCTCATGGTCGAGCATTACAGCAACCTTGATTTGCCTGAATTTTACTATTTTCTGGGACGGCACGGGGCGCGGGGCGAGGCGCTTCAAAGGGCCGTTATCGCTATCGCGGGCATGAAGCTGACTCTGGACAATCCTGGGGTCGCGGCTTTTGCCTCCGTCTATCCAAGGATTATCATTTGCCCAAGCCGTACCGTCGTGCATCTCGACCCGGGGAAGGACAAGGACCGGCTTCTTGCCATCGCTTCGATCAACCGGGCGGCGGCAAAAGCCCTGAACGATGTAAAAAAGCGCGGGAAGATCATTCTCGTCTATCCGTCCGGCACCCGCTACCGGCCGTGGGCACCCGATTCCAAGCGGGGGGTGCGGGAGATCGACACCTACGTGAAGGGCTTTGACTATATGTGCTTTGTCTCGAAGACCGGTGTTGCCATGCGAGTGCGGGAGGATGCCGAGGACGATATGCTTGCCGATTACATGGTTCCCGACGTGGTTCGCTTCACGGTGAGCGAGCCGGTCTCCTGCGAGGCCTTTCGGGAAAAAGTGCGGGCCGCAACGCCTGAGCATGCCGACAAGAAACAAGCCGTCGCGGACGAGATCATGCGCCGCCTTGAGGAGATGCACAACGCGGCAGTGATCAGTGAATAGTTACGAAAAATCCGCGTAATCTAAGAGTCTGTTCAGAATCTCAGCAAAGTCTGTTTAAAAACCCAGCAAGGGGGGAAAGCCTTCCCCCTCGCTACGGGCTTGAGCCCTCCGCTACCCCCTTCAACGGGGACAAAACCATACGGTGCATGGTTTTGTGGGCGTACCCCAAGCGTCCACGGACGGACGCAGGACTGAGTAGGCCCCGGCCCGGAAGTCCGAAGCAGGACGCTGAGGGCTGTAGGGAACCCCCGTAACGCCCCCGAATCACAGCGGAGGCGGACATCCTGCGGGGTTATTGAACAGGCTCTAAGGTATCAACGGCACCTGCTATCAGTTGGGGCCCGTGTAGGCGCGGCCTGAATCCCAGTATCCTTCGCGGAGTTCACCGCCCGCGCTGGGAAGGTCGAGGATGGTGCCGACTTCCACCCAGTCGGGGTTGTCGGGTTCGGGGAGTTTGTCTTTGTTGGCCTCATAGACGAGGGGCCATTTCCACGGATCGCCGTAAAACCATTTGGCGATGTTCCAGAAGCAGTCGCCGAAGATGTCCCACGGACGCACCTTGTACTGGTTGGGCGATTTGGGGAGATCGGTGGGCGGGGGCGCGTCTTTGGGTGGGGGCGCGGCGACTCCGGCCAAATCCTCAATCACGAGCAGGGCGTAACGGTAGGACTCGTCCCAGTTTTGCGCGCGTCTTTCGGCGTAGGCGCTCTGGAGGTCAACCCGTGCCTTGTCGAGTTCTTTCGGGTAGTATTCGGCGGCCCCGGAGGTTTCCGCCCAGAGGAGGCGGTCCGCTGCTTCGGACAATGCGGGGATAAGGCGCATGATGTTTTTGATATACTCATCGGAGAGGGCGGCATAGCGGACGGCCTCGGCGGAATAGGCGGCGGAAGATTCATACTCGCCGTCCTGTATTGCCAGCCGTGCCAGATTGGAGTGCCGCCACGCCTCCTTCAAGTATTCGTTGTTCGCGACGGCGGCGGGAACGGGCGTTTCGCTTGGGACGGCACGCGCTTCCCTGTCTCCCGCCTCAACGGGCAATGACACGCCAATTTCCGCTCCCTCCGCTTCCGTTGTCGGCGGCGCGTTGCTCTTTCCATCGCCTTCTTGGGCGGACAAGGGCACCAAAAGGACGAGAAAACAAAGGATGCGGCACAAGAGATTTCGATCAATCGTCATGGCGGCGTTCCCCCTAAAACACTCAAATCTTATTTCCATGAGGCCGTTCCAAAACCCCAAGTTTTGGAACAGGCTCCCATGACGAAAGTAGCATGTATCCCAAAAACCACAAACAATGCCACTACGGATAAAGAAGCCGCTCCATCACAAAGTCCCGTCGGAGACGCGCTTCCGCCTAATTGTCCCACACCCAGTACTGAACGAGTCTGCCGTATTCCCGTTCCGGCATTCTGCGTACAACAACAGGCCTGCTGGGACCAGGTTCACAGTAGGTTTCCCAGTGCCCGCGCCTTTCCCGTGTGGGAAAGAGTTGTCTCATTCGGGTGTAGGCGTAATCGCTGAGATCGTTTTCGAGTTTGCGAATCTCCCCGTTAAAAGCCACATCCGTGTAGAAACCGCGGTAGAAGTTACGCCCTATCGACCGGGTGCTGTTTAAGGCAACAGTGTAGAGATCTTGGAACAGCGTAATCATGCGGGATTCTATCTCGCGACTATTATACCGTGCGAAGAAAGCGGACTGCCCAACGTAATAGCGGTACTGCCGACCGGCAAGATCTCTCGCCTGTTCTTGCGCCCATTGCTCGTTCTGCCCCCAAAGCGGGACGGACAGGAGGACCAAGAGTAACCCAAAAATCTTTTTCATCCTTCTCTCCTTCATCGTGCCGACACGCGCGCTTTAAGCGTGCCTGTCATAATCCGCAACAATGCGGCAAGCACTTACCAATAGTATACCACAAAGAATGAACAATGAACAGGGGGACCGCTTTCTTCAACAATTCCAATTTCAAAAAAGGGGGAAGTCGCGGCAATTTGCCGCCCCCTCGCTCCAGCCGCTTCGCGTCTTACGCTACCCCCTCTGCGGGGGACAAAACCATGTATGGTTTTGTGGGCGTACTCCAAGCGTCCACGGACGGACGCAGGACTGAAGCACACCTACGGTGTGCCACGCCCCGGCCCGGAAGCCCGAAGCAGGACGCGGAGGGCTGTAGCGGCCCCCGCAACGCCCCCGTCCCACCTCCAGATCACGGCGAGGAAGGAATCAGTGGAGGCTGTTTCAAAACCTCAAGTCTTGACAAGGCAAGATTTGCTTGCCCAGCAACCTCTAAAAAGTGCAGTTTCGTAAGAGCCTGTTCAAAAACCCCACAGGACGCCACCCTCCGCCGTGATTCGGGGGCGTTACGGGGGTTTGGCCCCCGTTGAAGGGGGTAGCGGAGGACGGCTCAAACCATTGCGGGGTATACCCCGCAATGGTTTGAGCTTGGCCGTAGCGAGGGGGAAGGCTTTCCACTGTCAACAACTTAAGCGAAAAGAAAAGAAAGGTCCGCAGATTTTCGCGGATTAACACGGATCGAGCGGGGTATAATCCGTGTTAATCCGCGTCAATCCGC
>JAISZQ010000391.1 GCA_031269165.1 Spirochaetaceae bacterium | reverse complement strand
GTCATTGCGAGCGGAGCGAAGCAATCCAATCGGGATGTCCTATCTGGATTGCTTCGCCGCTTCGCGGCTCGCAATGACAACCCCCGTCTCATCATTGTGCGCCTGTCATTGCGAGCGTGTCGTTCGTTAGAGCGGAGCGAAGCAATCCAGTGTGAGGGCCTTCTCCGTCTGGATTGCTTCGTCGCTTCGCGGCTCGCAATGACAACCCCCGTCCCGTCATTGCGCGCCTGTCATTGCGAGCGTCCCGCCTGTCATTGCGAGCGGAGCGAAGCAATCCAGTGTGAGGGCCTCTTCCATCTGGATTGCTTCGCCGCTTCGCGGCTCGCAATGACAACCTCCGTCCCGTCATTGCGAGCGTGATGCCCGTCATTACGAGCGTGTCGCCCGTCATTGCGAGCGGAGCGAAGCAATCCAGTCGGGACGCCTCCCGGCGGCCGTGTTTCAGCCCTGCTGTTTTGAAACGGGCCAAAATATGATAGATTATAGGGGATGCGTATCAAACTGCTGGCCGCGCTTGTCTTTGTCTTGGGAGGAGGGGTGTTCGCGGCGGAGTTTTTTTGGGAGTCGCCGTTGCTCTTCGTGGAAACACAGGCGAGTTTTCCCCAAGCGGCAAGCGGTGGCGGGGTTTCGGTTGTCGCGTGGCAGGAGGCTGAACCGTTGCTTTCAGGCGGCAGGATCACGATCCATCTGTCCGTCTACAAGGACGGCGCATGGGGTGTTAAACGCGCGGTGGGCGGGCCGTACAACTACGGCGGGTCCGAACCCTCGATCTTTAATCTCACCGTTGACGAGGGGGGCCGGATTTTTATCTCGGTCGGCGTAACGGTGCGGCGTTCCGAGATCCTCGTTTCGGATGACGCGGGCGTTACCTTTAACCGCTATACGATCGAATCGCCGAGCGGCGAGATAGTTGCGCCGAAGATTTTTTCCGTGGGGCAAAATGGCAATAACACGTATCTTTTGTTTATGACGCGCCGCGTCGGTTCCGGTTCATCAATTTACTACGCGCGGTCGGCGGACGGGTACCAGTGGACCGACTGGGAACCGTTCGTGACCGCCGCCGCGCTTTCGTTGAACTATCTCCCTTCCGTCGCGACCGCAGGAAACACGATCTATATTGTCTTCCAGTCGTTTCTCTCGGCGACAAATCTTGCCTCCACGTTCCAGCTTTTTATCAAGACAAGCGTCGACGGCGGGTTCACCTGGACGGATGCCCGGCGTTTAACGGATTTCATGGACCCGGCCGTCTACCAGTCTGCCGACCCCGGCCTTTTTAACAACGAACGTCCTCACCTTTCCATCCAAAACGGGCTGCCCTTCCTCGTCTGGGAACGCCGCTACGGGAATTATGCGCCGGGCATTTACGGAGCAGTGCTGGACACAAGGGGTTTCATCACGGAGAGCCCCTTCCGTATCTACGGCGGTAACGCGGAATGTCAGAGCCCGATAGCCGTCCCGGTCGAAGGGGAAACGGCGGTACTTTGGTTTGACAATCGGGATACCTGGAACAAGGCCACGACGCGAAACCGCGTCTATCTCGCGCAAAGGACGGAGGACGGAATCTGGACAAACCGGGCGCTTTCGTCCGAAGGAGACGCCGTTTTGGCACGGCCGATCCTGTTGAACGGCGACTTTTCTGTTTTTTGGCAAAGCGAAAACCGGCTCTACCTCCTTTTGCCCGACATATCCACAAGTCCTCCTTTTCTTGCGGGGGATAACTTCACCGACGGGAGACCCATTTCCCGTACTCAAGCGGCGATACGCTGGCGCGGGGCGAAAGACTCGTCGGGTATTGCCGGGTATGCCTACTCTTGGGGACGGGATCCCGGCGCGGTTCCGCCTGAGGAACTGATGATTCTGGAGCCGGCATCCGGCAGCGGCGCTATCACCGAGGAAACGGACGAGGACGGAACGTGGTATTTTTCGCTTCGGAGCAGGGACAACGCCGGAAACTGGTCGGCACCCGTAACCATCGCCTTCATTCGCGACACGACGCCGCCTCCCCAAGCGGAAATGCTTCCGCTTCCGGTCAACGAGCGGGGCTACCTCACGTCCAACACGTTTTCGTTTTTCTGGAAGCGGCCGGCCGCGCCCGATCTTGAGGGCTATATCTGGAATCTCGAGCTTCTGGACACGGAAACCGACGGTTCCCGCAACGGGGAGATAGACAGCGCGACAGAGGCGCGGTACCGGACGGCGGGCGCGTATCTGCGGGGCATTCGTACGATTTCAGGCCGGAGCGAACAAGCCTCCTACAACAACATCGACGACGGGCTCTGGCGGTTTTCTCTCGCGCCGGTTGACCACGTGGGGAATACCGGACCCGAGAGCATTGTCTATTTCCGCACGAATAAATACATCCCGCACACGTTCATCACGTTTGTTGACTATCGGCAGGACGAACAGGGCGACCTCTCCCTGCGTATCATCGGGCGCGGTTTTGCGCGGGACGGAATAGTAACCCGCCTCTACCTGGGACGGGACGGGGAAGGGCCCGAACGGGAACTCGTCTGGCAGTCGGGGAAGTATACGGTTATCTCGGACCGGGAAATTGCCGCGCCCCTTGTGGAAAATCTGAAAGCCGGACTCTACTATGTCGGCGTTACCCACCCGGTACGCGGCAGTTACACGACCCGTCCCACCCTGCATATCGGCCCCTCGCAGACGATAAAGTACGGTGATTTTTCCCAAACATGGCAGCCTTCGTGGACGGTGCGTCTTCCACGGCGGATCACCTTCAACGCGGCAATGCTGGTCCCGGCCCTCGTGGTGCTTTTTTCTCTCGCGCTCGCGTACTACTCTATCCACGGGTTAGCGGTTATAATACAAGAAACCGCGACTGTCCGCCGGGAGACGGCGGCGATTTTGCGCGGAGAGGCAGTGCTGGTGGACAGAAAACGGCGCATCACGAAGATAAAGTTGCGGGGCGTGAGTCTCCGTATCAAACTCGTTCTTTTTACGACCGCGCTCGTCGTTGCCGTAGTGGGTATGGTGTCCGCGCCGGTCTATGTCATGATGGATACCACGGAACGCGAGACCTTGCTCCAGGGCTTGTGGGAACGTTCGACCGTTCTGCTGGAAAGCGTCGCCAGTAACGCCCGTACCTTCCTGCCCTCCAACAACGTACTGGAGTTGGGGTACCTGCCGGAACAGACCGCCGCCATCCCCGAAGCGGTCTATGTTACGATTACCGGCCACGACGGAAGCAGCGGGATTGGTTCCGACACATTCGGCGACTATGTGTGGGCGACCAACGACCCGGACATCTTGAGAAAAATCGACACGGCGACCTTGCAGCCCGGTGTCTCCCGCCTTACCGACGCGCTTACCCCCAAACTCAGCGAGATAACCGGCGAGTTAAACGAGCGGGCGAGCCGGGGCGTAAGCGGACTGGCGGAAAGCATCAGCAGCCTCACCCAGGAGGCCCTTTCCCTGTCGTTGCGGGTAGACGAGGAAAGCCTTGCCCGTATTATCGATATTCAGGCATCCACCCGTTCGCTGGAAGGACGCCTCACCGAACAGTTGAACGAGATTGGCCGGGAGATCGGCAGCGAACCCGAATACCTCTTGGAACTTTCCCCGGACAACAATCGGCGGTTTATCCTGTTTAAGCCGGTGCTTTTCCGTCAAGGGAGTTCGGACATCTACTATCGCGGCCTCGTCCGGCTGGAAATAAACACCGAATCCATCGAACGGCGGATCATCGAACGGCGCATATCCCTCTTTCGCGTCATTGCCATCGTCGCGACGATCGCCATCGTGGTCGGCTTTATCGGCGTGTTTGTCCTCGCCACGCTGATCATCCTCCCGATTCGCCGCCTTGTGGCCCACATCGAGACCATCCGCGACACCGATGACAAGAGCAAACTGGAGGGCAAGGACATTCACATCACGACGAGAGACGAGTTGTCCGTGCTGGGTGACACGATCAACGACATGACGCACGGCCTTGTCAAAGCGGCTCTGGCCGCCGCCGACCTCTCCATCGGGAAGGAGATCCAGAAGAAGTTTATCCCGCTCGACTTGGACAGCGACAAGAACAAGCGCACGTCCGGCTTCAAAAGCCATGAACACGCCGAGTTTTTCGGGTACTACGAAGGGGCGAAAGGCGTGTCCGGCGACTATTTCAATTACCTGTCGCTCGACGACCGTTACTTTGCGATTATCAAATGCGATGTCGCCGGAAAGGGCATCCCGGCCGCACTCATCATGATTCAGGTGGCGACGATGTTTATCAACCACTTCAAATCATGGCAAGCCGACGAGAAAGGGATGCGTATTGACAAAGCCGTCTACCAGATCAACGACTTTATCGAGACGCTTGAGTTTCAAGGCCGTTTTGCCGCGTTTACCCTCGTGCTCTTCGATTCCCTGACCGGCGAGGCGCGCTTCTGCAATGCCGGGGACAACATTGTCCACTGGTTTGACGCTGCCAAAAAGCGGATGCGGCGGGCAATGTTGCCGGAAACCCCGGCGACGGGTTTCTTGCCCAACCATCTGGTCGAAGAGAACGGCGGTTATCCGATCCAGAGGATGACGTTCAACGCAGGCGACATCCTTCTTCTCTACACCGACGGCGTGGAAGAGGCGAAACGGCTGTTCCGCGATGAAAACTTTGAAGAAACCGAGTGCCGGGAAGGGGACGCGCCTCCCAACACGCCGCACGACACCCATGTTGTCGGTCAGGACAGCGAAGAAATCGGCGCGGCGCGGCAGGAGGCCATCATCAACGCCGCGATGAACCGAGGCTCGTATCAACTCTACAAGTACCACAACCCCGAAGGCGAGGGCACCCTTGATTTTGACTTCGCCACCTGTGCCGGTACGACGGAAGACCTCATCATGGCGATGGTCTGCGCCGAAAAAGTGTTCCGTATGTACAAGAACCCCCGTGCCGGCAACGAAGCCCGCGTTCTCGTTGACCAGAAAGTAGACGCCTTCCTCAAAAAGCACTTCATCCAATACGCGAAATACTGTTCCCGTACCGCCCCAGCCGAAACCCCCGGCTATCTCTACTACCTCGGCGTGCAGGAAGACGAACAATACGATGACCTCACCATTTTGGGCGTGAGGCGGAAGTAAGGTAACGGGTCGATGGGCCGGATATGCGCCTCTGGGCGGATTCTGTTGAGCAAGCGGCAATCGGCGGGGAGAGCCACACCACACGGCACGCTTTTGGGCGGGTACCGTTTAGAGAGCGTGTCGATATGCCGGGTGAACACCACCAACAGGCGGCTGTGCTACCGGCGCAACGTGCTGTCTCAATGCGGCGTACTACCGCAGACAGGTACTGACTAGGGTAGCAATGCCGCCGTACGGTGGTGTTCACCCGGCCGGAACGACAATACCGAATAGAACGCCTCTTAGGGCGGATTCTGTTGAGCAAGCGGCAATCGGCGGGAACAGCCACACCAAACGGCACGCCTCTTGGACGGGTGCCGTTTAGCAAGCGGCAATCGGCGGGGAGAGCCATACCAAACAGCACGCCTCCTTTGGGCGGGTACCGTTTAGAAATCGGTTGCCAATGGGGAGTGCCACACCAAACGGCACGCCTCCTTTGGGCGGGTACTGTTTAGGAAGCGGCCCCACGTCATTGCGAACCCGCAGGGTGAAGCAATCCAGACGAGGCGGCCTTTCCACTGAATTGCTTCGCTCGGCAATGTGCCGCTCGCAATGACGGATGGGGACGGGTTCTGTTTAGAAATCGGTTGCCGATGGGGAGAGCCACACCAAACGGCACGCCTCTTGGACGGGTGCCGTTTAGGAAGCGGCAACCAGCGGGAACAGCCACACCAAACGGCACGCCTCTTGGAGCGGGTACCGTTTAGGAAGCGGCAATCAGCGGGAACAGCCACACCGCACAGCACGCCTCTTGGAGCGGGTACCGTTTAGGAAGCGGCAATCAGCGGGAACAGCCACACCACACAGCACGCCTCTTGGGGCGGGTACTGTTTAGGGGGCGGCCCCCCGTCATTGCGAACCCGCAGGGTGAAGCAATCCAGACGAGGCGGTCTCTCCACTGGATTGCTTCGCTCGGCAATGTGCCGCTCGCTCGCAATGACGGACGGGGACGGGTTCTGTTTAGAAATCGGTTGCCGATGGGGAGAGCCACACCAAACGGCACGCCTCTTTGGGCGGGTTCTGTTTAGCGAGCGAGCCCCCCGTCATTGCGAACCCGCAGGGTGAAGCAATCCAGACGAGGCGTTATCCCCTGGATTGCTTCGCTCCGCTCGCAATGACGGCCATCTCACGGACACCTCTCACCTTCTCCATTATCCATTCGGGCGAAGCGCGTGTACTGTGGACAAAAAACCATGACTTTTGTAACTTTTTTAGCGTTTTTCGCCGGGTACCCCCGTAGTACATCGAAATAAAATCTAACTCTACGTAAGTCTAATTCCTGTCTAAACTTAGACTTAGATTATGCTTATTTAGGGTTCTGACAGCTTTTGCGCTATTTCGTAACTCTTTACC
>JAISZQ010000348.1 GCA_031269165.1 Spirochaetaceae bacterium | reverse complement strand
GTATAGAAATATCGATCAAGCCTAAAAGCAAAAAATTACTGGTTGCAGGTTGTTTTTTACAAAACCGTATAAAAAAGGAGACGCTTGTTGTTATTGTTGCTTGGGTAATGAATGAATTTTTCGCACTTCAGATTTGAATTGGCGTAACTATTCAGCCGTCACCGTAATCGGGGGAATCAAGGCAGGCCGCCTCGTCTGGATTGCTTCACCCTGCGGGTTCGCAATGACGCGGGGCCGCTCGCTAAACAGTACCCGTCCAGAGGCGTGCTGTGTGGTGCGGCTTTCCCCGCTGATTGCCGCTTCCTAAACAGTACCCGCCTCCGTCCGTCATTGCGAGCGAGCGGCACATTGCCGAGCGAAGCAATCCAGTGGGGAGGCCGCCTCGTCTGGATTGCTTCACCAACGGCAACTGTGTTGCCGCGGGCTCGCAATGACGGGCAACTTCCTAAACAGTCCCCGTCCAGAGGCGTGCTGTGTGGTGCGGCTGTCCCCACCAGCAACCGCCCGCTCAACAGTACCCGCCCAAAGGCGTGCCGTGTGGTGTGGCTCTCCCCGCCGACTGCCGCCCGCAACGGGCATACCGATAATTGCGGTTCAAGAACCGATGTTTGCTATTGTATTTTTTTCCGCTTCGGACTATACTGAGGCTCTGGCAGCGGGGGCACTTGGGCACTATTTTTATTCCCATTTGTATAGTGTACCTCTGTGCCCCTCCTGTCATTATCGCTTCATCATACTTTGTGGATCACCTCCAATACGATACGTACGATGTTGCGCGAAGGCAGGGCCTATGATGAAATACGTTATCATTTCCGACATCCACGGCTCCTCGGTGGCGGCCAAAAAAGCGGTCGCCCGTTTCGAGCAGTCGAACGCCGCGTTTCTCTGCATTCTGGGCGACGTGCTCTATCACGGCCCGCGCAACAGCCTCCCCGGTGGCCACGACCCGAAGGGCGTCGTCACCATCCTCAACCAATACCGCGAGGTCATCATCGCCGTGCGGGGAAACTGCGATGCGGAAGTTGACCAGCTCTTACTCAACTTTCCCTGTATGAGCGATTACGCGCTTATCGTTGACGAAGGCAGGCGGCTTTTTCTCACCCACGGCCACGTCTATAGGGAAGGAGAATTGCCCTACGCCCTCCCTCCCGGCAGCGTACTGTTTTCCGGTCACACCCACGTCTGGCGACTTGAGGAACAAGGCGGCCTCGTCTGTTGCAATCCGGGTTCTATATCTCTGCCGAAACCCCATACTCCGGGTATGCCCGCCGTCCCGACCTTCGCCGTCTACGAAAGTGCCGGGGGCAAAACCTCGATCACTGTGCAGAGGCTCGACGATGGCGGCATCGTGGCGGAGATGCGACTGCCTGCGCCGTCAATACGTTGAGCAAAAAGAAAAAAGGTCCCCCGATTGCGCCGTGCGGCAATCCCGATTACACCACTGTCAACAACTTAAGAATTTCGTCCGCGGATTGACGCGGATTTTCACGGATTATACCCCACTCGATCCGTGTTAATCTGCGGACCTTTCTTTTCTTTTTGCTTAAGTTGTTGACAGTGCCGATTACACCGATTTTTCATACAAAGAGGGCTACGCTTCCATCGCGTTTATCGCCGCGACGTAGGCTCTTATGGACGACTCGATGATGTCCGTGGAGACGCCTCGGCCGTTCCAGCGTTTGCCGTCGCGCTCGATTTTGACCATCGTTTCGCCCTGGGCGCCTTTGCCGCCGGTGATCGCGCCGAGTTCGTAGAGTTCCAAGCGGGCGGGCTTGCGCGTGATGCGGTCGATGGCTTTGAAGGCGGCTTCGATGGGGCCGTCCCCGACTTCGGTTTCCTTGTGCATCGTGCCGTCTTTGTGGCGGAGTTTCACTGTGCTGGTCGAGCTGAGGCCGGAGACGGTGTTTACGAACCACGTGTCGAGCGTCCATGTTTCGGGGATCGAAACGGACACGCCCATCGCCAGGGCTTCGATGTCGCGGTCGGAGACGACTTTCTTCTTGTCGGCCAGCACCTTGAACTGGGTGAAGATACCGTCGAGGGCGGCGGGGGAAAGCGAAAAGCCGAGTTCTTTCAGGCGTTCGTCGAAGGCGTGGCGGCCTGAGTGTTTGCCCAGCACCACGCGGTTTTGGGGAATACCGATTGATTCAGGCGTCATAATCTCGTAGGTGGCGGGGTTGGCAAGAACGCCGTGTACGTGGATGCCCGCTTCGTGGGCAAAGGCGTTTTCACCGACGATGGCCTTGTTGGGCTGCACCTTCACCCCGGTAACCTGCGTAACGAGGCGCGAGGCGTTGTATATCTGCGTGGAGTCGATCCGGGTGTCCGCGCCCCAGAACGCGCTGCGGACGCGCAGGGCCATCACGATCTCCTCAAGACTGGCGTTCCCGGCGCGTTCCCCGATGCCGTTAATCGTACACTCGACCTGTCCCGCCCCGTTGCCGATCGCCGCGAGCGAGTTCGCCACAGCAAGCCCCAAGTCGTTGTGCACGTGGCAAGAGATGACGGCCTTCTCGATGCCGGGCGTGTGTTCGGCAACGTAGCGCACAAGACCGCCGAATTCAGCGGGCATCGCGTAACCCGTGGTGTCGGGAATATTGATCGTAGTCGCCCCGGCCTTGATGACGGCGGCAAACACCTTACAGAGGAAATCCCGGTCGCTCCGGCTCGCGTCTTCCGCCGAGTATTCGATGTCGGAACAGAACTTCTTCGCATAACGGACGGCGGCGGCGGCCTGTTCAAGCACCTCGTCCTGCGTCATCTTGAGCTTCCATTCCATGTGAATGGGCGACGTGGCCAGAAATATGTGAATACGCGGCGGCGCGGCAGCGTGTTCGAGGGCCTCGCGTGCCGCGTCAATGTCTTTTTCCAGCGAGCGGCAGAGTCCCGCCACCGCGCTCCCCTTGATGATCCCCGCGATGGTCTTCACCGACTCAAGGTCGCCTGGACTGGATATGGGGAACCCCGCCTCGATAACGTCAACGCCCAGTTGCTCAAGTTTCTTGGCAACATCGATCTTTTCCTGCACGTTCATCGAACAGCCCGGCGCCTGTTCGCCGTCCCGCAATGTCGTGTCGAATATTTTTATTATTCTCGCCATGTTCTTCTTCCTATGCGAAAAGGATTAACGATTAACCCAAAAGCAAACCGCTATTGTCATGCTACCCTATTAATGGCACAAGCGCAATGCCCTCCGCTCGCAACATTTCCGATTGCAAATCGGTTCGTTTTGAACAGCCTCGATGGCTAAGAGCCTGTTCAAAAACCCCACGAGACGCAACCCTCCGCTGTGATTCGGGGGCGTTACGGGGGTCTGACACCCGTAGAGGGGGATAGCGGAGGACGGCTCAAACCATTGCGGGGTATACCCCGCAATGGTTTGAGCTGGCCGGAGCGAAGGGGGAGACTTCCCCCTTTTTGATGAGATTCTGAACAGGCTCTAAGCGTGAAACAGACACAGGCCGTAAACCCTTGTCGCGCCGGCCTCCTTGAGCGCGGACGAACAGACTTCAAGTGTCGCGCCGGTTGTATACACATCGTCGAAGAGCAGAACGTTTTCAGGCGGCTTTTTTGTGCAGATGATGCGGCCCTTGAGATTTTTCGCGCGTTCTTCCGCATTCAATTTTTTTTGCGTCATCGAGGGCAGCCGCCGGAGACAGCGGCACACCGCGTTTTGTTTTTCCAGAACGCGCGTGATGCTCTCGACCTGATCCCAGCCGACCGTTTTTATCTTGCCCTCACGCGGCGGCACCGGGACAAACGTCAACTCCCCAAACACGGCCCGGTCAAAAAAAAGAGCCCGTCCCTCAAGGATTTTTTCGGTAAAAAAAGGGGCGAGAGCGCGATGCCCGCGAAATTTGTAGGCGCGAAGAAGCGTCATCCATTTTTGCGTATACGGATACAGTACCGCCGCCTTGTCAAAAGAATGCTCCCCCTTGCGGCACCGGGTGCAAACCCCGATTTCCGAGATGAGCGGACACCCGCAAACCTCGCAACGCTCGCCCGGCCCAACATCCTCCAAAGGAAAAAGCCGCTCACAGTCAGAACAGATACCAAACCGCGCTTCCCGTCCGGTAACAAGCGGCCTTCCACAGATGGGACAGGCCAGAGGGAAAAAAAGTTCCCGCATAAGACACCATGTTTCGTTCCCCATAACGCCTCCTCGCGTCGATATAACGAGAGGCTGTTCCAAAACCTCAAGTTTTGGAACAGCAACCTTTAAAAAGTGCAGTTTCGTAAGGCTTTAGCCTGAGAAACTGCATGAGCCTGTCAAAACTAACCGAGTTTTGGAACAGGCTCA
>JAISZQ010000329.1 GCA_031269165.1 Spirochaetaceae bacterium | reverse complement strand
CGGCAAAAGTTGGGGCTTACCATCGAGGAAACATCGGAATCGACGCTGGCGGACGGCAAGACGGATACCTATGCCGTAACGGAAGGGGTGAAAATCCGGTGGAAAGACCGGAGTATCGTTCTTCCCGCCGTGGTGGTTCCCAACGCGAAAGACATCCTCCTCGGCGCGCTGCCTCTTGAGGGGATGGATTTAATGGTTGACCCGGTGCATGAACGGCTGGTCGGGGTTCACGGCGATCAGCCTTTGCACGTTCTTTACGCTGTCCGGGCGGGGGAGGGCGCGCGTTGCGCGAATGGATAATTGAAAATGGGGAATGGAAAATGTCGTGTTTAGGCGGTTGCTCGTACCCTTCTTATCATTTTCCGTTATCCATTGAGCCTGTTCCAAAACTCCGCAGGATACAAGTTTCCGCCGTGATTCGGGGGCGTTACGGGGGTCTGACCCCCGTAGAGGGGGTAGCGGAAGACGGCGTAGGCGGCTGGAGCGAGGGGGAGCCTTCCCCCTTATGTTTGGTTTTGGAACAGCCTCCATTTATCATTTTCAATTCCCCGAAGGGGGGACAGCCCCCACAATGCACTCAAGCACGGAACCCGCGTATGAGTAAACGGCACGGTTTTGCGGGGTTATTCCTCCTCTTTCTCGGTCTGTGCGTTGTTCTCGCAGCCTCCTGCGCGACAACCCCTCGCGTCGCTGAGAAAGAGATGACGCCTGAATCCCGTTTGCCCTCCGGCGCGATAGCCTACGGTTTCGCCAACGCCCCCCACCTCAAAACCGTGATCCAAGACGTGTACCCCGACCTCATGGGCGACAAAAACGCGGCGCAATTCGTGGACAAGTGCGACTATGCCGTGTTCGGCGTGTATCAGGATGCTGCGGACGGCGAAAAACCCGCTTCACAAAACTATTTCCTCATAACACGGGGAACCTATCCCGCTTCTTCCTATAACTTCGCCTTAGGACTGAGCCCAAACTGGAAAAAGGTAACAATAGACGGCAAGAAATGGTGGCGGCAAGGCACGGTCGCCCTCTCAATCGAAAAGAACGAGGCATACATACAGATTGGCCGCACCCCGGACCAGACAACGCCTGCGGCCCCCAACGAAGAATTCGGCGTGTTTTTTGCCGACGCAAGACGTGAACGCGAAGCCGGAACGCCGCCCGCCTTCGCGTGTTATGTTCCTTCCTCCGAGACCGCCGGCCTCATCCGTCGGCTGGGAATCCCGTTTGACATCACGCTTCAACACATCACGCTGACGGTTTCCCCGGATAGTCAGGCGGCCCCTTATCGGTCAACGCTCTCCCTCAAGACAAGATCCCCCAGCGAGGCCAAAGCCCTGTCGGCCATCCTCTCGCTCGCACGGGCAACAATCGGCAAACGGATACCGCCAAACGCGGCAAACGCGCTTCTCACCGAACTCCTCTTCGCAAACCCGCCCGCCCTCGACAGTGGCGGCAGCACGGTAATCATCTCAGGCACGTTCCCCCTTAACGCGCTCATCCCTGCGCTCAAACGCCCATAAACGCCGTTCTCATAAGCGGCTTCGTTAAGCGGGATTCTGATGCTCCGTTAAAAATTTTTCGCGGTAGTATTACGCTAGACGCGGCGTTTTCGTACCCCATCAGGGAACGGGCATCCGGTATCGCCTGGCAGGTGAACCTGTTTCCAACCCCGGCAAAAGGGGGAACGGCACCAGGGTGCCGCGCCTTCCCCCTCGCTCCGGCCAAGCTCAAACCATTGCGGAGTATACCCCGCAATGGTTTGAGCCCGTCCTCCGCTACCCCCTTCAACGGGGGTCAAACCCCCGTAACGCCCCCGAATCACAGCGGAGGCGGACATCCTGCGGGGTTTTTGAACAGGCTCTTGCGTTGTTGACTGGGGAAAGCCTTCCCCCTTGCTCCGGGCTTGTACCCTCATCGTAAATTCGTTTAACTTTATGTTTCGTTATGCCGATAATAACATTATGAAAAAGATAAGTGCGGTTTTTGTTTTTTCCCTTGCTATGGGCGTTTTTTTGTGGGCCCAATCGGAAGAACCGATCGCAGTGGAGACGGAAGCATCGTCCGTGCTTTCTGCCGACATGACCCCAATAACGGGTAATTTCCGTCAGGAAGGAGTCGCTTCGTGGTATGGAGCCGAATTTGCCGGTCGCGCCACCGCTTCGGGGGAGATTTTTGATCCCACGCAGTTCACGGCGGCCCACGCCGATTTGCCTTTTGGAACATATCTCATCGTGACCAACACCGAAAATGGTAAAAAAATCGCCGTCCGGGTAAACGACCGGGGGCCGTTTGTCCGTTCCCGCATACTCGACGTATCCCGTGCGGCTGCGGAACGGCTTGATATGCTTGCTGCCGGTACCGCCAAAGTTGTCATCGAATCGACTACTCGTGAGTCCGCCCAGTCTTTGATGCGGGAACTCGGGGTAAGCGCCACGCTTGCGGGTACAACACCCGCCGCATCCCGCACGTCCGCGCCCGCATCATCGGGGAGTACCGCCACCGCAACCGCCACGTCTTCATCACCCCAAACGCCCGCGTCATCGGGAACCGCCGCCGCGCCTTCATCGCCCCAAACACCCGCATCATCGGGAACCGCCGCCGCGTCTTCATCGCCTCAAACGCCCGCGTCATCAGGAACCGTCGCCGCAAATGCCGCGCCTTCATCGCCGCAGACTCCCGCATCCCAAACGAATACAACAGGGACGCCGGTTATGGCGCCTGCCGCACCAAGAGTCCCGTCGGCACCCGTTCCCGTACCAGGCTCGTCGGTTTCCCGCGTTACCGGCCAAGTGGAGAATATACCTGAAATCAGGCGGCCCTCGGATCCCGGGTACATCGTGGTTGATGAGCAAGTCCCGCCGACCGCCACGCCCCGTGCGACAACTTCCGTCATAACGCCGGTTTCACCAGCCGCTTCAGTCTCGGCCACGTCACGGATACCATCCACGCCGACCGCCGCACAGACCCCGGCTTCAGCCGCATCGCCACCTGAGGCGAATCCCGCCGCTTCGGTTCCCGTAACCGGTCCCCGGCCCGGAGCCGAAAAGATCGAGTTTACCGGTTCACCGATAGTTCAGGGCAAGAAGTACCGGGTTCAGGTCGGTTCGTTTACCGATATGAAGAACGCGAGCGGCGTGTTTTTGAAACTTTCTGATGCCGGTCTTAGTCCCTCGTACGAACCCTATGAAGACAAAGGGGATAAGTACTATCGCGTCGTCATAACGAACGTCAAAGCCGAGAATGCCGACAATCTTTCCCGAAAACTTGCCGAGATCGGCATCACCGAAGCGTTGGCACGGGAAGATGCCAACTGATAACGTGTATATGAAACAGCCTTTCCCGATGAACGGCGTCGGCGCACGGGGAACGGGGGCGTTACGGGGGCAGGGCCTCCAACCCTCAACATCCTGTTTCGGGTTTCCGGCCGGGGCGTACTCAGTAATGCGTCCATCCATGGACGCTTGGGGTACGCCCACAAACCCACGCTTGCGTGGGTCACCATGCACCGTATGGTTTTGTCCTCGTAGAGGGGGTAGCGGAAGACGCGCAAACCCTTTGGGAACCTGGAGGGGTTTGCGTGGCTGGAGCGAGGGGGAGACTTCCCCCCTTAAGCCATGAAGTGTATCGCGTTTTCAGGCGGCGGAACTGGCGGCCATATCTATCCGGGTCTTGCCGTGGCATCGTCGCTGAAATTGATCGGCAACGTGAGGATCATCTGGATCGGCTCGCATTCTCCGCTCGACCGCACCATCGTCGAAGCGGCGGGAATCACCTTTTTCGCGGTCCGGTCGGGCAAACTGAGGCGTTATTTTTCGTTCAAAAACATGCTCGACCTCTTCAACATCGCGGCCGGGTTTTTTCAGGCAAGAAGCATCTTAAAAAGAGAAAAGCCCGCCGTCCTCTTTTCAAAAGGCGGGTTTGCCAGCGTCCCCCCCTGCGCCGCCGCATGGTCTCTGAAAATTCCGCTCATAACCCACGAATCCGATTATTCACCGGGGCTCGCGACCCGGATAAACGCCTTTTTCGCCGACAAAATCTGCCTCAGTTACGAGGAGAGCGCAACGTTTTTTGCGCGGAGGACCCAAGCGAAAACGCTCGCTACCGGCAACCCGGTACGCGACGAATTCAGGACGGCGGACGCGCGGCGGGGGTTCGCGTTCTTGGGGGTGCCGGAAACGGAAAAAATCTTGCTCGTGCTCGGCGGAAGCCAGGGCGCGAAAGAAGTCAACGATCTGGTACGCGAGACATTGCCCGTCTTGACCACGCATTTTGTCGTTGTTCATCAGACGGGAAAAGCGGATTTTGAAGCGGCTGAACAACGGCGAAGCGGCCGATACCGTCCCTACGCCTACATCGGCGCGGAAATGCCCGACGTGTTGGCCGCGGCACATCTCGTTTTGGGCCGCTCCGGGGCCGGTACCATCTGGGAAAGCGCCGTCTGCGGGAAGGCCCTCCTCCTCGTTCCGCTGGCCGGAAGCGGCACGCGCGGCGACCAAGTGGAAAACGCCCGCTTCTTTGAACAAAAAGGCGCGGCGGCCGTCCTCATTCACCCGGATGCCGAACAACTCCGCGCAAAAATAACCCGGCTTGCGGGCGAAGGGCGCGCCATCGCGGACATGGCGGAAGCCGCCGCCCAAATCGGCCGCATAAACGCCGTGGACGCCATCTGCGCCCTCATACACGGCATCTTGTAGACCTATTTTCCCCTTTTTGGGGAGATGTTTGTTATATAAGGGCTGTTATGTATCGATAACTAAGCGGGGAACCCATCGGTTCCTAAGGCTGGAACCTATCGGTTCCTAAGGCTGGAACCTATCGGTTCCTAAGGCTGGAACCCATCGGTTCCTAAGGCTGGAACCTATCGGTTCCTAAGGCTGGAACCCATCGGTTCCTAAGGCTGGAACCGGTCGGTTCCTAAGGCTGTTCCGTATACGCGCCTAAGGCCGTTATGCATCGATAACAGGGCCTGTTATGTATCGATAACTAGGCGGGGAACCGGTTGGTTCCTAAGTGGGGAACCGGTTGGTTCCTCGGCGGGGCGGCCTCGTCATTGCGAGGAGCGAAGCGACGAAGCAATCCAGACGGGGGCGTTCTCCCTGGATTGCCGCGCTTCGCTCGCAATGACGTGGGTGACGGACGCAACGACGCACCGTCATTGCGAGGAGCGGGGCGGCCTCGTCATTGCGAGGAGGCGGCAACACGGTTGCCAATAGCGACGAAGCAATCCAGACGGGGAAGGCCCTTCACTGGATTGCTTCGCTTCGCTCGCAATGACGAGGGGGCTCGCTCGCAATGACGGGGGGCTCGCCCGCGATGACGGGGGGCTCGCCCGCGATGACGGGGGGTGTTGTCATTGCGAACCCGAAGGGTGAAGCAATCCAGTCGAGGGGCGTGCCCTCTGGATTGCCGCGCTTCGCTCGCAATGACGTGGGTGACGGACGCAACGACGCACCGTCATTGCGAGGAGCGAAGCGACGAAGCAATCCAGCCGGGGGAGGCCCTCACACTGGATTGCTTCGCTTCGCTCGCAATGACGAGGGGCTCGCTCGCAATGACGGGGGAGTTGCCCGCGATGACGGGGGGCGTTGCGGGGGAACTCCCCCGCAGAGGGGGTAGCGTAAGACGCGAAGCGGCTGGAGCGAGGGGGAGACTTCCCCCTCCTCTTAATGGGATGCGTTCTGCCCCCGAAGGGGGCCCGATAGTCGTTCACGGTGCGACACGCCCAAGGAAAGCCCCTGCGGGGCGCAGGTATTGCGGGCCAAAGGCCGGGGGTTTTTAATCCCGCTCAGAGCCAGAGTTTCTCCAACTCGTAGAATTCCCGCGCTTCTTTCGACATGAGGTGGACAACGACATTGCCCATGTCAACGATGTCCCAGAGCGGGCTCGGTTCCCCGGGGGCGCCGCCGGATGGTCCCCGGCCGACACTGCGGCGGCTTCCGCGGCGAAAGGCGATGTGATTTTCGTCTGCCCATTCCTCGATGTGGCGTTTAAGGCCCTCGAGATGGGCCGCGCTCGTTACGCCCGCCACGACAAAGAAATCTGTCCACAGGTTGAACCGGCGCAGATCAAGCGTTACCGGGTCAACGGCCTTGTGTTCCGCAAGCAGGCGTGTGATGCCGCCCGCAATTTTTTCCCCATCATTGATTAACATAGCGTCCATTAAAATCCCGTCCCAGTATCAGTGTAAAATCCGCCTCATAACCGGTATCCTCCTCGGTCATGCCGATGCCCTCATCGTCAATATCGCCATCGTACGACTCAACCCGTATCGTTTCACAACGAATAATATCGGCGAAAAGACGGCCGAATTCCGCCGTGCCTGACCGGTCCACGACTATCGTCTTGTCATACTGCGTGCCGTCGGCGTTGCCGACGTTGATCACATCATAGCCGAAACCGCGAAGAAGTTCAGCCGTCCGCCCGGCAAGCCCCGTCGTGGAGGTCCCGTTCAGCACCTCGACGGTGAACACCCGGTCGCCTGTTACCGAGTCGGAGATGCGGGTGAGTCCGCTTAAGGCCTCGCTTACAATATCCTTGATAAGGTTGCCGTCGTAGTAGGGAAACAACAGCCGTTCTCCCGACACATCCCGGTAATTGCCGCTGACCGTCTGCGTTGTTACCCTCGCTATGTCGATATGGGTCAGCGTTTCAAAGAGCCGGTCGATGGTATGCGGGGACATCGTCGTTCTGAGCGAGGCATAGAAATATTTCTTGAACCCCGGATTGGAAAGAAGCGCCTGTTTTTCCCCGATTCTTTTTATCAGGCCGAGGAAAAAACGTTCCCGTTTGAGCAGTATTTGCTCAACATCGTCATCGGGCGCGTTGTAACCGAGGTAGGCTTGCACCTTGTTTCCGTCAAGGACTACCCGTCCCGAGGGCAGCAATACCGGGGGATCTTGGTGAAAGCCGGCAACCGCTTCGGGAATGTTGAGCTCGACCCCTTCTATCAGATCGACAAGGGAACAAAGCCCTTCCATATTGATCACCACCAGATAGGGCACGGTTATTCCCAGAAGCCGCTCGACCTCGCGCCGATAGATTTCAGGCCGGGCAGGGTCATAGACCGAGTCGATGCGGTCAACACGGTTCAGCGTCCGTATGATGAGCCCGACATTCTGCGGAATGGCAAACAACGCGCCGCGCCTTGTGCTTGGATAACAGAAAAACACATAGGTGCCGAATGGTTTGCCGCCGTTTTCGATGATGAACAGGGCGCTGGTAATGCGGTCTCCTGACAGCGCGTCCTCCAGCGTCGTACTGCGGACAAGGAAATACCCGCCCGCGATGCCGCCCACGACAAGTACGAGTATACCGGCAAGGAGAAGGCCGCTACTGCTTTGTTTAACCGCGTGCGTTTTTCTTTTCATGTCCGATTTCCGCCTTTTGCAAGGTTTTCGTTTCAAGATGTTGGAGTAACCGCCGCGCGTTTTCGGAGATCACGACCCCTTTCCGTTCCAGATAGTCGTGCGTCCCCCGAACAACCTCCGTAAAAAGCGCGTCCAGCGGAGCCGTCTTACCGAGTTCCCGAAGGCGGGGATCCACCGTTTTCCGCCGGGGCTCAATCTTGTCGGCAATATACACGATTTTTGCGAGATCGCCCATCCCCACTTTCCCCTCGGTATGCCAACGTACCGCTTCAAGCACTTCGCTGTTGGTAACGCCGAACGAATCCCTGAGCATCTCCGCCGCCATCTCCCCGTGCCCCAGTGGGGTGGATAATCCCTTCGCCATGTCGTGGGCGATCCCGGCCAGAAAAGCATCGTCTTCGTCCAGTCCAAACCGCGCCGCCAGCGTGCAGGCCATAAGCGCAACATTTCGGGAATGGAGAAATCGCCCCAACGGCAACATCCCCCGGACTTCCCGCTCGATACGGCGCAATATATTGCGGGATAGATCACCTGATACGTCGCCGGAAATGCCGGGTTCAGGCGGCGCAACCCCTTCCGGCACCCAATCCCGCCAGTCTTCCCCCTTCGCCATTTTTTCCCGCACCATACTCGATGAAACCGGCATCACCACGTTGCCCAGCCTCGTATGCACAAACGGAATCTCCGCGCCGTCGCCCGTCCGGTTCGCCACGATAAGGTCGCAACACCCGGCAATGTCCCGAGCCCGCCGCCACCGGGGGAAATCCCGCGCAAGATCGTCCCCGATAATAAGCCCCGGTTTCCCGTCGGGCCGATACCGTTCGACGATGTCGCCGATCGTGTCAATCGTATAGGAAACCCCCTCGCGGGCGAATTCGCAGTCGTCCACCGTGAGCCGCCGCTTCCCCTCAACCGCCGCAAGCAACAACGACAGCCGTTCCTCCGCCTGCCGCTTCAGCGCGTCCCGGTCTTCCGGCACCCCCTGCTTAAACGGCGAGATATACGCCGGCACCAGCACGACAAGCCCATAGCCCAGCGTCTCGATAACCGTCTCGGCGAGAAAAATATGCCCCTTATGCACCGGGTTAAAACTGCCGCCCAATATTGCAATTTTCAAAACAATGACAGTGTAACAGATTTCCTCGTTTACCGACACCGTACCATTGCTTTTATGATAGCGTGCCGATACGTCGGTTACGTGCCGCCTGTCGGTAGCGTTGTTCCCTCGTGTCCCGGCATGGTTCAAACTGGGGATAGGGTCTGGGAAGAGGGGGAAGTCTCCCCCTTCGCTACGGACGGCTCAAACCATTGCGGGGTATACCCCCGCAATAGTTTGAGCCGTCCTCCGCTATCCCCCTCTACGGGGGCCCGCCCCCGTAACGCCCCCATCCCCCGAAGGCATCAAAGATGCCCGGCATCCTGACGGATGCCCCGCCCCCGGATCACGGCGGGATCAAGGTGTGGAGTTTCGGAAAAGGGGAAACACGGAGGAAAACGTGAATTGGGGCGAAAAAGGCACTTCCGAACCCATTCCAGCCAGGCGGGGGCTGCCCCAAGCGGGCGGGGACAGCCCTCAGCCACGATATTTGCGCGAAAACCGTCTCTCCAACGCCTTTTTTTCCGTTTTTCCTCGCCGTGCGCCGCGTTTATCCGTGTTTTCCCGCCCCGGTACACCGGAAACGGCCCGAAATTCGCTTCTTTTTCGCCTTTTCCCCGGCGGTGCGGACAGGCCTCTCCCAAGGCCATCGGCCAACGATGGCCCGCCGTCTCAGGACGGCGTTGTAGAGGCTGCCTGTCACACCACCTTTGTCCGCTAACCGGGGGCAAAGCCCCCGGTTAGCCGGGTGGAAACACGGACGAGAACGTGAATTCGGGCGAAAAAGGCGCTTCCGAGCCCATTCCGGCCTGGCGGGGGCTGCCCCACCCCTCCGGGGAATTGAAAATGATAAATGGATAATAGAAAATTATAGGAAGGGAACGCGCCATCTCCAAAACACGACATTATCCATTTTCCATTCGCGCCACGCGCGTGTCCTCCCCGTCCGGAAGTTGAACCGCACGGAGAACGTCTGCTTCAACCAT
>JAISZQ010000304.1 GCA_031269165.1 Spirochaetaceae bacterium | reverse complement strand
GTAATCGGGATGCGCCACCCCTCCGCATATATACCGCGCCGCCACATCCGTGTACGTCGCCTGCTCTATCCGCCGCGAGCCGAACGTCCCCGTCGCGTAGCAGTATATCAGCAGCGCCGGCATCATTTCTGGCGGGTACTGCTCGCTCCCCGTCCCCCGGCTGTTGACCTTGAAGCGGGTCAGGTTAAGCTTTTCCACTATATCAACGATAAAATAGGCCAAGTGATCCGCAGGAAGCCGCAGCAATTGCATTGCCGGCCCGCAGATCAGGCGGGAACAGCATCGGAATGTCCCGGTCAATCTGAAAGAATCTCACGCTCATATTCCCAGTATATCACCTGTTGGGCTTGTCGGTTCCTCCGGTACTAAGTCCCACAGGCTCCTAGGGACGCTGTTCCAAAAGCTGAAGTTTTGGAACAGCCTCAAATTTTTTCATTTTTCCGCATTTTGCAGGTTTGTTCCATTTATTGACCGTTTGGATGGGCTCACCCTTTCTGCATGGAACGGGGAGAGCGCCCACGTTGCGCGAATGGAGGGGAAGGCGCGGCAACTTGCCGATTCCCTCTTTGTGTACCTATCACCTAATCCCTCGCCTAATCCCTATCCCTAATCGCTGTCTGGATTGCTTCACCAACAGCAAATTGCCGTGGGTTCGCAATGACGACAGTCCCGCCGCCGTCCAGCCGGGGGGCGTTGCGGGGGGCGGGCCACCCGCAGAGGGGGTAGCGTAAGAATTGCGGAGGGAGGGAAACGACCGGAGCAAGTCTGGAGCGAGGGGGAGACTTCCCCCGCCTTATCCCTTATCTCTTTTTGTGCTATCTTGTCGTTATGATAAACCGGGGTGATTTTTATAGCGATGAGGAATGGAAGCGGTTCCTCGCGTTTTCCCGTGGGCTCCAAACGCCTTGCATGGTGGTGAGTCTTAATCGGGTCAAGAACAACTATGTCCAGTTGCGGGACTCGTTCCCCTATGCGTCGATTTACTATGCGGTGAAGGCTAATCCCCACCACGACATACTCGCGCTACTCGCGGAACTCGGCGCGCACTTTGACATCGCGTCCCGGTATGAGCTGGACGAGGTGCTGGCGCTGGACGTGTCGCCTGACCGGATTTCTTACGGCAACACGATCAAGAAGGCCCGCGATATTGCCTACTTTTATGAGAAGGGGGTGCGGATGTTTGCCACGGACAGCCGGGAGGACTTGAAAAACATCGTTGCCAACGCGCCGGCTTCGCGGATTTATGTACGCATTCTCATCGAGAGCGCGACGACTGCCGACTGGCCGCTTTCCCGCAAATTCGGCTGCCACCCCGACATGGCCTATGATCTGCTGGTCATGGCCCGCGGTTCCGGCCTCACGCCCTACGGCATCTCGTTCCATGTGGGGAGCCAGCAGCGGGACATCGGCCAGTGGAATGACGCGATTGCCCGCGCCAAATACTTGTTTTCTTCGCTGGAGGAAGAGGAGGGCATCCGGCTCACGATGATCAACATGGGCGGCGGCTTTCCCGCGCCCTACCTTACGCCCGCGAACGTACTCTCCGATTACGCCTCCGAGATACACCGCTATCTGACCGACGACTTTGGCGACGAGGTGCCGCACATCGTGCTTGAGCCCGGCAGGTCTTTAGTCGGCAACGCGGGGATTCTCGTGTCCGAGGTGGTACTCATCTCGCGGAAGAACAACACCGCCCTCAACCGCTGGGTCTATCTTGACGCGGGCAAGTTCAACGGTCTCATCGAGACGCTTGACGAGAGCATCAAGTATCCGATCGTAACCGACAAAGACATCGCCGGCGGCAAAGAGGCCGAGGTGATTCTCGCGGGTCCCACCTGCGACAGCGTGGACATCCTCTACGAGAACTACAAATACCGTCTGCCCGCCGACCTCAAAATCGGCGACCGCATCTACTTCCTCTCCGCAGGCGCGTACACCTCCACCTACGCCTCCGTCGGCTTCAACGGCTTCCCGCCCCTGCAAACGTTCATCATGAAGTAGGGCTTCCCCCTGCGGGAAAAAAAGGGTTGCAGGTTGCGCCGGATGGCGGTTCGCCTTCCCGGAGATTGGTACGGGCAAGGGTGCCCGATCCGGTCAGATCGAGGTGCTTGATCCGGCCAGAGGGAGGTGTTCCATCCGGTCAGATCGAGGTGTTCCCTCTGGCCGGGGGAGAGCACCCGCTCTAGCCAGATGGCGGGTCACCATGCGGCCGGATGGAGGGGAAGGCGCGGCAACTTGCGTTACCAATAGCGGACGTGAGCAATCCAGTCGTGGAATGCCTTCACCCTGGATTGCTTCGCTCGGCAATGACGCGGCCCGCTCGCAATGACGGGAGAACCATTGTCATTGCGAGGCGCGAAGTGGCGAAGCAATCCAGATGGGGAAGGCTTTCACTCTGGATTGCTTCGCTTCGCTCGCAATGACGGGCGGATTAAATCTGTGTTGCCCTGGGTGGCGCAATCTGGGGACAAAATGCTTGCGTTACCGATTACGATGTCAACGGCTCATATTTGTCAGCGGCTGACATCGTAATTTGCGATTTCGCGGCGTTTAGCGCGGGATCGGAATGCGCTCAATGTCGTATGTTTCAATTTTGTATAATTTGATCGGCTTCCGCTCTTCTTCAGGAGTTTCTTCTGAACTCAGCCCGGTACTCAGATCAATGGTGTGCTCAGGAATAACGTTCAGCCGGCTTGTTTTGTTTGATGGGGACGATGTCTGTTGCACGCCGTGTTGTTGTTGCGGTTGCGCGGAAGGCTGTTGCGACAGATCGGACAGGACGAGAGGATTCGCCGGAGCCGCCGTACCGGTCTGATTCGGCGTAACTGCCGGAGGTGTCGCAATCGTCTGATTCGTTGCGGGAACCGTCTGATTCGGCGTAGTTGCCGGAGGTGTCGCAACCGGAAGCGAGTTCAGGAACTGCTGAACGGTCACGACGCCTCCACTTGGGCTTGTCGAAGATTGCAGGGGATTATAGCCGGGAATAACGATGATATTCACGCTTTCCGGAGCAGACTGATTTGGATTTGGGCGATACATCGTCTCGCTATGAGCCGGTTCAATGGTAAAGGTACGCGCCGTCCCCTTTTTCTTGGAAGAGGCGTTGCCCGAAGCATTTCCGCCGAGCGCGTTGCTGTCAAACGCGCCGATACCGATAGTTATCACGGCCGGAGGGATAGAAATGGCCTTAAGATTATTGCCGTAAAACGCATAATTTCCGATGGACACGAGGGTTGAGGGAAATGTTACCGACTCGATACGCCGTGAGCGAAACGCGTTATCGCCGATAGCCACGACGGGAAGCCCGTTGATCTGGTCGGGGATATGAATTTGTGTGGATGTTCCGTTATAACCGGTGATGATTACAGACATCTGCCGGTTAATCATTCGGGTTTCTGTACAAAATTCACCGCTATTGTTACCCTGTTGCGCCACGAGGATACAGGCCGACGCAAACACCAACGAGGCACACAAAATCTTCTTCATACTATCTTCTCCTCATGAACCAGACAGCCTCCTGCCGTCCGAGAAACGTATATCAAATGAGTCTGTTCCAAAACACGAAAAGAGTTTTGACAGGCTGAGCCAAAGGCTTTGCCGTTTCTGATGCCTAAAACCCTCGCTAAAGTCGGGCTAAAACAGGGCTTTAGCCTTACGAAACTTGTTACGGTTGTTGGGCAAACAAAGTTTGCCTTGTCAAAACGTGAGGTTTTGGCACAGCCTCAAATGAACATCTCTTTTCCTATTATCGGCAGATAGAACAATACCTTTAATCATGAAGGCCTGTTCCAAAACCCGGCAAAAGGGGAAATCGGCAATGTGCCGCGCCTTCTCCTGTCAATAAATTGAGCAAATTTGTCCGTTTTAACGTGTTGCCCGGGGTTTTGAAATAGTCTCATATCTTACTTTTTATCTGAGAAACGGAGGTTATGATGCGGTCGAGGCTGTCGGCGAAGGTTTTTTTTTCTTTGCTGCCGTAAGAGGCGGCGCGTTCGGGCCTTCCGTTGCCGGCGACGGCGATGTTGAAGTTGCGGAGAGAGAGACAGTGGCGGATGTTGTCTTGGGTGAAGATGCGGCCCCGGTCATCGAGGGTGTGAACGTTTTTTTTGACGAGGCGGGAAGCGAGGGGGAGGTCGCGGGTTACGGCGATGTCGCCTTCCTGGGCTAGCGCGGCGATGCGGTCGTCGGCGGCGTCTTTCTCGACCGGACAGACTTCCATCACGAAGAGACCCGTTTCGACCAGCGGATGATAGGAGCGCTCGAATGGGATGGGGCGGTTCGCGGCGAAGTGCAACGGAAGATTCTCTTTGGCGGCGCGTTTTTGGATAACGACGCGGGCGGCAGTGTGGCAGGAATCGGCATCAACGAGCAGTTTCACGATGTGCTACAGCCCCCGGCTTGCGACGTATGCGGTGAACAAGCCTTTGAGCGTGAAGGAGTCGCGGCTCACGTGTCCCGGAATGAAGACGCTTTCGCCGCGTTCGAGGGTGAGGTTGCCCATTCCGTCAAAGAACGTGACGGCAAGGCTTCCTTGGGTTACGATGAGAATTGCATCTTTGGCTTCGGGGAAGTGTTCGAGGGAATGTTTGGGTGCCCGTTCTGTGGGGTCCCCGCATTCGTCGTCTTCATCGGCCTGATGTATCACCGAGAGCGTCCATTCTTTCACCGGGGTGAGGTAGGAGGCGTACGTCTCGTTTATCGGCACCGGTTTAAGGACGTCGGGCTTGAACGCGCGGGGTTCGAGGATGGTAAGGAGTTCCCCCGTGTCGATGGATTTCCGGGTAAGGCCGCCGCGCAGCACGTTGTTCGAGGGCGACATGAGTTCCACGCCGAAGCCGCGCACATAAGAGTGGAGGATTCCGGCGGGAATATAGACCGCTTCGCCGGGGCTGAGTTCGATGACGTTAAGGTAGAGGGGCGCGATGACCGATGGGTCGCCGGGGAAATAGGTATGCAATGTTTCGATGAGTTCCCATTCCTTGCTACAGGCGGGGACGCGGATTTTTACCTCGCCGATGTGCCGGGCGATGTAGGATAAGAGTTCGTCCTTCTGTTCCTGCCGCATTCCAAAAAGATTGTTCAAGAACCCCCGGTAGGCCGCTTCGTCGGACAGTTCGCCGCGCAGTTCCCGCCGGAGGGAGACCAGCGCGGGACAGCCAAAGGCATCGAGCAGTTCGACGATATGCTGCCGTTTGCGGAATCCGGCCATCACGGTGAAAGGGGTAAGCGCGCAGAGGATTTCCGGCTTATGGTTCGGGTCCTTGTAGTTGCGGCGCGGGTCGTCGAGGGAAATTCCGGCGGCGTTTTCCCGCACAAATCCCGTGGACGCCTGTTCAAGGTTCGGGTGGACCTGGATCGACAGGGGCTTTTCCGCCGCAAGCAGTTTGAAGAGAAAGGGAATATCGCCTGAGAGGTTTTTCAACGGGACAAGGCCGCCGGGACAAATCGCCTGAGACGGGCCGCCGGGATGGGTTCCCATCCACATCTCGGCCCAGGGCTGAGACTCCGCGTTGTCAATACCTAACAGTTTGGGTATCCACTCGGCCGACCCCCAGTCGTAATGCTTACATTCAGGTTTCAGGAGATAGACCCGGTTGCTTTTTTCACGCGGTTGCGAGGAGAACGGGTCGTCGCCGATCACCGCGTCAATCTGGGAAGAAAGGTCGTCCAGCCGTTCCCCGATACGCATATATTCATAACTGCCGTGTCCCGCAGGACCCCCGGAACGCATCCGTTCGATCTCGTCATACAGGGCAAACCCGGTAAGAATGGCGACGCGGAGCGGATCGTCAACTCCCGCGCCTTTCTGGATTTCCTCAATTTTCAGCTTGTAGCGTTTGAGGAGACCGTCAAGGTAGAGCCGATCCGCCTCGGCAACAATCGTGAAAGAGGTTCCCAAAACATCAATGCGCAGGGAATTCTTTTGCATACGCCAACTTCAGAAAATATCCAGTTCAAGGCCGTTGAGCGGTTTTTCAAGGGTGCTTTCAGACGGCGGCCTTGCATTATCATGGAAAGCGGCGGCGATCTGTCCCAGACCAGACGGGCGATCACTCTTCAGCGCGTCAAGAAACTCGTCTTCCCCGTCCACGCTAAAGTCGTCATTTTCGTCAATATCGATTTCCATCCCGTCGGCCGTTTCACCAAACGTTTCAGCCGGGGTTTCCACACCGGAATCCGGCGTTTCCTGTCCGGAAGCATCATCGTCGGCTTCCGGTTCGTCCGCAAACTCCTCCTCCTCTTCGCCAAAAGGCTCGGAAGGGACAGGCTCCGGAAACACGGGCGCCGCCGGGATTCCGGTGGATGCGGGCGTAGCAGACGGCGGAACGGCAGAAGCGGATGCGGACACAGAAGACGCGGAAGGCACTTCCACGTCAGCCGTCGTGCCGCCTGACGTTTCATCCAAAGGAACCGGGTCCCCTGCGGGAACCATGTTCCCGACGGCGTCTTCAAAGCGGTTCAGCCGCTCAAGCGAGGAGATGATGCCCTGCTCGATACGCTCCTGATCCTTTTTGAATCCTTGAAGCACTGCCTCAAGTTCGGTGATACGCTTTTGATAACCATCCAGTTTACCGCACAGCATATCGTTCTCGGATACGAGCTGGGCAGAAGTCTCCCTGAGTTGCTCGTTGTCGGCAGTGAGCCGCTTCACATAGTCAATCGCCTTGGAAACCTTGGATTCCAGAAGCTCCACTTGTTCAATCGTTACCATTTTCCCCTCCTCCAAGAGACCGCCGCCCCGCCGCATACCTCAGTGGAACCGGCGTTCCCCAGAATAGTTTTTAATTTTCGAGCGCCTGTTTAACCTGTTCAACCAGCACCTTAAACGCCGCTTCGTCTTCTATGGCAAGGTTGGACAACGCTTTCCGGTCAAGCGTGATGCCCGCCTTGTTCAACCCGGCGATAAACCGCGAATACGAAATCCCATACGGACGAACCACCGCATTGATACGGATGATCCAGAGACGGCGAAAATCGCCCTTCCGATCGCGCCGATCCCGGTAGGCATACCACAACGCCTTGGTAACCGCGTCTTTGGCCGTCTTGTAATTGGAATGCCGCCGTCCCCAATAACCCTTCGCCAGTTTGAGAATCTTCTTGCGATGCTCTTTTCGTTTCGAGCCATCTACTGCACGTGACATATAATCTCCTCTTTCCCCATTTTACCCGTTCGGTAACAACTTCTTGCGGATCGCGGGCACGTTTTCCGCAGCAAGAATCCCCGCATGACGCAGATTGCGCTTCCGCTTCGTCGACTTTTTCGTCAAAATATGGCGCAGGTTTTGTTTTTTGTACTTAACCTTCCCCGTTCCCGTGAACGAAAAACGCTTTGCCGCGCTCCGCCGTGTCTTCATCTTAGGCATAATCCTTCCTCTATTTTTTAGGTTTGGGGTTTAATATCATCGACTTAAAACGCCCCTCCATCGTGGGCGGCCTGTCAATAACGTAATCCCCTTCGAGTCTCGTCAATACATCCTGCAAAACCACGTCCCCCAACTCGGTATGAGCGAGCTCGCGGCCGCGAAAGCGGATAGTCACCTTCACCTTATTGCCCTCAGCGAGAAATTCCCGGATATGCTTGCTCTTGAAATCGATGTCATGCTCATCAATTTTAGGCTGCATACGAATCTCTTTCAGTTTTACGAGCTTCTGCTTCTTCTTCAAGTCACGACCTTTTTTCTCGCTCTCGAATTTGAACTTCCCGTAGTCCATGATCTTGACAACAGGCGGGTTCGCGTTCGCCGCGATCTCCACCAGATCAAGCCCAACCGACCGCGCTCTTTCCAACGCCTGCATCGTCGGGAGAATGACCTGCACCCCGTCATCTTGAATGAGCCGCACCTCCCGCACGCGAATCTGCTGGTTCGTCCGTAAATCTCTGTCTGCCAGAAAATCCTCCTATGGCATAAAAGCTATCAATCAGTATAACACGAACAAAAATTTTGTCAAGTAGTCTCGTGTCGGAGTGTACCATTTCGATACGCCGTGTGGTGCGTTGTTGTTGACATGGGGGGCGTTACGGGGGCGAGCCCCCGTAGAGGGGGATAGCGGAAGCCCCTAAGCGCAAGCGGCGGGCTGGAGCGAAGGGGGAGACTTCCCCCTGTCAACAACTTAAGAATTTTGGTCCGCGAATGGCGCGAATAAATACGAATAATACATACCCAGCAGTGCGTATTCGCGTACATTCGCGGACAAA
>JAISZQ010000284.1 GCA_031269165.1 Spirochaetaceae bacterium | reverse complement strand
GAAGCAATCCAGAAGGCAACGCGAAGCGTTTGCCCGCGACCTCGTCTGGATTGCTTCGGGCTGCGCCCTCGCAATGACGGCCGTCTTCGCTCCCCCCGTCATTGCGGCCCGCTTCGCCCACCGCAGGTGTCATTGCGAGCGGAGGGAAGCAATCCAGAAGACAACGCGAAGCGTTTACCCGCCATCTCGTCTGGATTGCTTCACCAACGGCAACTATGTTGCCGCAGGTTCGCAATGACGTTGTTCTCTCACCTCTTTTACCTATTTTCTGTCATGCCTCGCAGACAGGTCCCTGTCGCGCGGGTTAGTTCGTCGTTACCGTGAACTCGCTCTTGATAACCCGCAGTTCTTTGAGCGGCCTCGGCCCGCCTGAGTAGGGCGTCCGTATCTCTACCCGCCAGGTCTTGCCGGCCGGTAGCGCGGGCACTATCCCGACGATCCTTGACGGCTCGTTCACCACAAGATTCTCCGTCGCCTTGACGCTTATCACGGGACTGCCCGGCGCGACAAAGAACACGCCCGCACCCTTGGCGTCCCCTCGATTTTCACCTTGTGCCCCAGATAGTTGGGGGAGCGTTTCACCCGAATCTTGTGGAGCACATCGGTAACATCATTCAAAATCGGAGTCATACAGGGCTTCCTATAAAAATAAAATTGAAGCCTGAAGGAAGTCTGGGCGAGATGCCGCGCGGGGAAGATGCGGCTGCCGAGAAAAGAAGCGGGGAGGGGAAGCCGGAAGGGTCTAACGGTTTCGAGGGGGGGGGGGGAAATGGCATTTTTGGGAAAACACCCCCGAAATAGCCCTGAGACGGCCTTGAGACCCCTTTTTAATCTCTTTTCTCGCTGTTTTCATGAAACACCAATTTGTCATAAATCTGGGCGCGGCCCCCATGAGCCGTACCGGAGAGAAATATAGCACGAAACGGAGATTATTGTCAAGAGGCCGACGCGCGCGAAGGGATGAGGGATTATAAGTATGCTTAACCGCGGATTACACGGATTTTACACGGATGAGCGCAGATTTTTTAGATCAAAATCCGCATTATCGATAAAAATCCGCGTAATCTGCGGTTCCCCGGTCATTGTTATCCGCGCCTATCCCCAACGCCATGCGTGGCGCGCATCCGCGTCCTCTGTGGTTAAGAATCATGAAGTTGTTGACCGGGGAAGGCGCGGCAACTTGCCAATGCAGTTCGCCAATGCAAATTGCCGATCCCCCTCTCTTTTGAAATCGAAATTGCCGGTTTTGGAACAGGCTCACTTGACGTTTTTTGCGGGACGTGGTATACTTATGGAAGGTTATGCGAACAGCAATTTATTTTTGGAGAGGGTATGGATATCCAACTGCAGGAACTTATTGAAAAGATAAAGAAAGAGGGCATCGAGTCGGCTCAGGCGGACGCGGCGAAGCTGAAGGCGGATGCGGCGGCTGAGGCGAAGCGGATTGTCGAGGACGCGAAGAAAGAGGCCGGCGCGATTGTCGCGCGGGCGAACGAGGACCGGGTGCGGAGCGAGAAAGCGGGGGTTGCGGCGGTTGAACAGGCTTCGCGGAATTTGATCCTCGCGTTTAAGGGCGAGATTCAGGCGTTGTTGGACAAAATTGTCGAAGATGCGGTGTCTTCCGCTTATTCAGTCGAGGTTCTCAAGGACGTGTTGCCCGATGTGATCAAGCATTGGGCGGCGAAAAACACCGATTCTCTTGCGGTGGCGCTTTCCGAGGGCGATTTGAAGAAGATTGATGCCGGGTTTAAGGCGGGGCTTGCCAAACAGCTCAAGGGCGGCGTGGATTTGAAGGTGGGAAAGACGCTTGA
Organism: Spirochaetaceae bacterium; assembly: GCA_031269165.1. Classification (GTDB taxonomy): domain Bacteria; phylum Spirochaetota; class Spirochaetia; order Treponematales; family Breznakiellaceae; genus JAIRNN01. The sequence goes on along the minus strand of JAISZQ010000284.1, from coordinate 14,398 downwards.
TGCGGGGTTCCACATCGTTGAAAAGGACGGCGCGGCGTTTTATGATTTTTCTGCCGAGGCGGTGGCGGCGTTGCTTTCCGCATATCTCAATCCCAAACTTGCCGAATCACTGAAAAACGCGGCGAAGGGGCTGTAGTTGCGTAACTACTATTACTTTGTCGCCACGTTGCCCTCGGTGAGTTACGGGGACGCGCCGCCTAAGAGTTCCGAGGATTTCCGCGAGGAGTGTTTGTACCACCTTGCGCCCGGGGATGCGGCGGTACTCACGTCTTGCACCTACAACGCGGCGGCGGTAACGGCGGCGAAACCGACGGGGTCGGCGTTTATTGACGCGCTGTTGGCCCGTGAGCGGACGCTTTTACTGAACGTGGCGTACCTCCGGGCGGCGCGGCTGAAACGGCAGATTTCGGGGGAACCGCCCCGCGATGCTTCCGATGCCGAGGCTGTGGCAAAGGCGGCATTTGAGATGGGCGACCCGCTTGAGGCGGAGTTGTTTCTCGACCGGGGGCGGTGGGACGCGATTGACGCGCTTTCCGGGCTTGACTTATTCAGCGTGAACATGGTCTATGCCTACCTCATGAAGTTGCAACTGCTGGAACGGCGGCAGCGTTTTGACGCTGAAAAGGGGTTTGCCGGGTACAAGCAGTTGTACGATACGATTTTGGACGAATATAACGCGGGCTCCGGGGGCGGGGCTTAAACATAAACGAGGATATACATGAAAGGAACCAAAGGAAAGGTCGCCGCCGTAAACGGCAATATGGTTGCCGTTGATTTTGACGGCATTGTGTCGATGAACGAAGTGGCGTTTATTGAAACGGGGGGGAAGCACCTCAAAGGCGAGGTGATCCGCGTCAAGGGGAACACGTGCAGTTTGCAGGTGTTCGAGATGACGAAGGGGATCACGGTTGGCGAGGACGTTGCGTTTTCCGGCGATATGCTGGCGGTCGAGTTGGGGCCGGGCCTTCTCACGCAGATCTACGACGGCTTGCAGAATCCGCTTCCGCAGTTGGCCGAGAAGTGCGGCTACTTTCTGGAGCGCGGCGTGTATCTTGACCCGCTTCCGCTTGACAAGGAATGGGCGTTTACTCCCACGGCAAAGGCGGGCGATACGGTTGTCCGGGCCGACACGCTGGGGACGGTTCCCGAAGGCGTGTTCACGCACCGGATCATGGTGCCCTTTAATAAGTACAAAACCTACACGGTGAAGTCGATCCAGCCCGCCGGAAACTACAAGGTGCGCGACACGATCGCCGTGCTTGCCGATGAAAAGGGCGAGGAAACCAGCGTGGGGCTTTCATTTTTCTGGCCGGTGAAACGCGCCATCAACTGCTACGAGGAACGTTTCAAGCCGGAAGAGCCGATGGTTACGCAGGTGCGGCTCATCGACACGTTTTTCCCGGTGGCGCGGGGCGGCACCTACTGTGTGCCGGGGCCCTTTGGCGCGGGGAAAACGGTGCTTCAGCATACGACAAGCCGCAACGCCGATGTTGACATCGTGATTATCGCGGCGTGCGGCGAGCGTGCCGGAGAGGTCGTCGAAGTGTTGAAAGAGTTCCCCGAACTCGTTGATCCCAAAACGGGCCGTTCCCTCATGGAGCGCACGGTTATTATTTGTAACACATCGTCGATGCCGGTCGCGGCCCGCGAGGCGTCGCTTTACACGGCGGTAACGATGGGCGAGTACTACCGGCAGATGGGGCTGCACGTCCTTTTGCTTGCCGACTCGACGAGCCGCTGGGCGCAGGCCCTCCGCGAGATGTCGGGCCGTTTGGAGGAGATTCCCGGCGAGGAGGCGTTCCCCGCCTATCTCGAATCGAATATCGCCGGTTTCTACGAACGGGCGGGTCTTGTCCGGTTGAAAGACGGGTCGGTTGGGTCGGTGACGATTGGCGGTACGGTGTCCCCGGCGGGCGGCAACTTCGAGGAGCCGGTTACCCAGGCGACCTTGAAGGTTGTCGGCGCGTTCCACGGCCTTTCCCGCGAACGTTCGGACGCGCGCAAGTATCCGGCCATCCACCCGATGGATTCCTGGTCGAAGTACCGGGGCATCATCGACGAGGCGAAGGTCGGCTATGCGCGGAAGATTCTTTCGCGCGGCGTTGAGGTCGAGCAGATGATGAAGGTCGTCGGCGAAGAGGGGACGAGCCTCGAAGACTTTGTCATCTATCTCAAGGGCGATTTTCTTGACGCGGTGTACTTCCAGCAAAACTCGTTTGACGAGGTGGATGCGGCGGCGAGCCCGGAGCGGCAAAAGTATACGTTCCAGTACATCCTCCGCATTCTGGGTAGCGTGTTGTCGTTCAAGGACAAGGAAGAGGCCCGCGTCTGGTTCAACGGGTTGCGGCAGAAGTTTATCGACTTCAACTATTCGCCGTGGCAGGAAAGCCGGTTCAAAACGCTGGAAGGCGAGATTGTCGGCCTGATCAAGGACAAAGCGTCCGGCCTCGACCCGGCAGTGGAGAAATTGCTCGATTGACGAGGCGGTTTCGATTAACGAAGGTGTTTAAGGAAGAAACATGAAGAAGATATACAGTAAGATTGAGTCGATAACGGGTTCCGTGATTACCGTCCGGGCCGAGGGGGTGCGCTACGGCGACCTTGCCCGGATTGAGACGGGGTTCGGTACGTCGCTAGCCGAGGTGAACCGGCTCGCGGGGGATATTGTGTCGTTGCAGGTGTTCGCGGGTGGGCGCGGCGTGTCAACCGGCGACAGCATCGAGTTTCTGGGCCATCCGATGCAGGTTTCGTTTTCCGAAAATCTGCTGGGCCGCGTGTTTACCGGGTCGGGGAGTCCTCGCGACAACGGTCCCGGCCTCACCGAAAACTTCATCCCGATTGGCGGCCCGTCCGTCAATCCGAGCCAGCGCATCGTGCCGCGCAAGATGATCCGCACGGGTATCCCGATGATCGACCTCTTCAACACGCTGGTCGTGTCCCAGAAGTTGCCGATTTTCTCGATTTCCGGTGAGCCATACAACGAACTGCTTGCCCGTATCGCAATGCAGGCCGAGGTCGACGTGATTATTCTCGGCGGCATGGGGCTCAAATACGACGATTATCTTTTTTTCAAGGACACGCTTGAACAGGGCGGCTCGCTTTCCAAGACGGTGATGTTTGTGCATACCGCCGCCGACCCGACGGTCGAATGCCTGATGATACCGGATATGTCCCTCGCCGTGGCGGAACAGTTTGCGTTGCAGGATAAGGACGTGCTCGTGCTGCTCACCGACATGACGAGTTTTTCCGACGCATTGAAGGAAATCGCCATATCGCAGGAACAGGTGCCGTCCAACCGGGGCTATCCCGGCGATCTTTACAGCCAGCTCGCCGCCCGCTATGAAAAGGCGGTTGACTTCGAGACGGCGGGTTCGATCACGGTGCTGGGCGTTACGACGATGCCGGGCGACGACGTGACGCATCCGGTTCCCGACAACACGGGCTATATCACCGAGGGCCAGTACTACCTGCGCGGCGGCCGCATCGAGCCGTTTGGTTCTCTTTCCCGTCTGAAGCAACAGGTAAATGGCAAGACGCGCAAGGATCACCGCGCCCTGATGGACGGCATGATCAAGCTCTACGCTGCCTACAAGGACACGCTTGAGAAAAAGTCGATGGGTTTCACGATGAGCGCGTGGGACGGGAAACTCCTGCAATACGGTGTCCGTTTCGAGCGGGAGATGATGGACTTGTCCGTAAACATTTCGCTTGAAAAGGCGTTGGATTTGGGCTGGGAGATTCTGGCCGATTGTTTCAATCCCGACGAGACCGGCCTCCGCTCGGAATTGATAGGCGAGTTTTGGCCTAAGTCAGCATAGCCCCCTGCGGGGGAATTGATAATGGAGAATTGAAAATGGATAATGGTCGAGTTTTGGAAACGGCGCGTTTTGCTTCTTGCAGTTTCCCTTGTGCGCTTTCCATTTTCAATTCCCCGAAGGGATGGGGGCGTTGCGGGGGTGTCCCCCGCAGAGGGGGTAGCGGAAGCCCCTAAGCGTAAGCGGCGGGCTGAAGCGAGGGGGAGACTTCCCCCACCTGTGCTTGAAAAGGATAACGAGGATTTTGCGATGGCAAAGTTGAAGCTCACGAAAAATGAGCAAAAGAAACAGAAAGACAGCCTCAAGATGTTTCAGCGGTATCTGCCGACGCTGATGTTGAAAAAACAGCAGTTGCAGGCGGAGATTCGCGCGGTGGAGGTGCGGGCGGAGGGCTTGCGCGAGCAAAAGGCGCGTTTGGACGAGGATTTTAAGAAATGGATCGGCGTTTTTGGCGAGGAAGGTGTGTTTACGCGCGATATTTTGCGGATTGCGACGCTCCATGAGAACGAGGGGAACATCGCGGGGGTGCTGATTCCGGTTTTTGAGGGGGCTTCGTTCGATATTGCGCCCTACGACCTCGTGGAAAAACCGCTCTGGCTCGATTTGGCGGTCGAAAATCTGCAAAAGGCGTTGCTTCTTGACCTTGAAATACAGTGTCTTGAGGAACAACAGCGCCGTCTGGGGAGGGAATTGCGCGTAACGAGTCAGCGTGTGAACCTGTTTGAGAAGATTAAGATTCCTGAAGCGAAGGCGAATATTAAGAAGATCGCCGTGTATCTGGGCGACCAGCAGACGGCGGCGGTGGTGCGCGGCAAAATCTCGAAGCGCGGCATGGAGAGGGCAGGCTGATGATCGTACCAATGAAGAAAGTGTCCGTCGTCGTGATGGACAAGAACAAGGATGCCGCGCTGGACACGTTGCGTGAACTGGGGATCGTGCATCTCGAACGGAAAACGGTCGTATCGGGCGCGTTGAACAAGCTGGTTGAACGGCGCGCCCAGATTGACGCGGCTTCCGGTGTGCTTCATACGTTTGCCCCGAAAAAGGGAAAGGGTTCTCAGGGCGAGGCGGCCCAGGCTGAGGCAGCCCAGGCTGCTTACGAGGGCGACCTTGTGTCCCATGTGCTGGAACTTTCTGCCCGGCGCAAGGAGGCTGAGGAAGCGATTTTCGGCGCGGAACGGGAGAAGCAGCGTTTGGAGAAGTGGGGTGATTTTAACCCGGCGGATTTTAAGGCGCTCGCGGCGGACGGGGTGGAGGCGTACCTCTATGACGTTTCGCTCGCTTCCTACGAGAACAACGTGGGTGACGTGCCGGTGATCGTGCTGTCTTCTGATAAAAAGGCGAATGTGGCGCGTCTTGTCGCGTTTGGGCAGATACCGAACGAGACCCCGTTCCCGTTGCCTGAAAAGTCGATTTCCGCATTGAACGCGGAAATCGCGGGCAACAAGGCGAAAATCGCAAAAATTGAGGCCGAGTTCGTCCTGCTTTCGTCGCTACAACCGGTGATCGACCGGGAAAAAGCCGGGGTTATCGCGGACGTTGAGTTTGAGACGGCGCGGGCGGGGATGGAGAAGGCAGATGACGACGCGACAGACGCTACGGCAAACGCCGCGCTTTCTGTTTCGTGGATAAGCGGCTATGTTCCGGCTCCCGAGACCGGTGTGCTGAAACGTGCCGCCAGCGAAAATGGCTGGGCGTTCTGCGCCGATGATCCGGCGGAGGATGACGGGGAAGTGCCGACGAAGCTCAAAAATTCAAAAATCGTGAGCCTCATCTATCCGCTCACTGGGTTTCTGGAGATGTCGCCGGGTTACCGGGAAGTTGACGTTTCCGGCTGGTTCCTCTTGTTCTTTACACTGTTTTTTGGGATGATCTTTGGCGACGGGGGCTATGGCGCGATTCTCCTTGCGATTTCGCTCATCGGCATTTGTAAAACGGCCAAAAAGGGAACACCGCCCGTCTTGGGTTTCCTGCTTTTGTTGAGTATTTCCAACTTCCTGTGGGGGCTTCTCTCAGGCGCGTGGTTCGGGTTTGATGCCGCCCTCGTGCCGCAATTTTTGCAGAACTTGAGTCTCCCGCTCATTGCCGGAACGTCAAGCGCCCCCGGCTGGTTGGAATCGTACAACGCCGGGAATGTCTGGATACAGGCAGGGCTTGTCGCGGCTCACACTTCCGTTGAGACGCAGTCTGCGGCGGTCAACCAGAACCTTATGATATTCTGTTTTTCCATCGCGCTTGCCCAGTTGAGCATCGCCCACATCATCGGCGCGATCCGCAACATCAAGTCGCTCAAGTTTCTCGCGGAAATCGGGCAGTTGGCCATGTTGTTTGGCATGTACTTTGTGGTGCTCTCGCTCGTGGTACACAACACAGGGTTTGGCGGCGTGGAATCGTGGCAGTACGGCGCGTTGTTTGGGGGATTTGCGCTGGTGTTCATCTTTGCCAACTACGAGGGGAACCTCCTCAAGTCGATCCTCGCGAGCGTTGTCAACATCATCTCGGTGGTACTCGGTATCGCCAATGTGTTTTCCGATGTCATGTCGTACATCAGGTTGTGGGCCGTGGGGCTTGCCGGCGCGTCCATATCGAGTACGGTTGACGCTTTCGCCGGGCCGATGCTGAGCCACTTCTTGTTTTTCATCTTCGGCATCGCGCTCTTGGTCTTCGGCCACGGCTTCAACATGATTCTCAACGTGCTGTCGGTTCTGGTTCACGGGGTGCGGCTCAACACGCTTGAGTTTTCCTCCCATCTGGGTCTCTCTTGGTCGGGTTTCGCGTATAAACCGTTTGCAAAACGGTAATTTATAAGGTATATTTGGAGTTTATAGAGGAGAATGGTTATGGATATTTTTGGATTTATCGGCGCGGGTCTTGTCATGGGCATTTCTGCGGTTGGTTCGGGGATTGGTATCGGTATCGCGGGATCGGCGGCGATTGGCGCGTGGAAACGTTGTTACAAGGCCAACAAACCGGCTCCTATGACGATGCTCACGTTTGCCGGAGCGCCGCTTACGCAGACGTTCTACGGGTTTATCCTGATGCAGCAGATGTCGACCGCGCTGGCGAATGGCGCGAACGGCGGGAGACTGCTTGGTATGGGCATCGGTTCGGGCCTTGCGATTGCGTTTTCGGCTATTGCCCAAGGAAAAGCGGGAGCGGCCGGCGCGGACGCGCTCGGTGATACCGGAAAAGGTTTCGCAAACTATATCGCCGTCGTCGGCATCTGCGAGACTGTCGCTCTTTTTGCGATGGTTCTCTCGATGGCGAGCCTCGGCTAATACAAGGAGATTACTATGGCAACAAAGAAAAAGTCGGTTGTTGAGCTTGTCGCGCTGCAATGTACTGAATGTAAGCGCAAAAATTACACGACGGAGAAGAACCGCCGCAACCTCCAAGAAAAACTGGAGTTCAAAAAGTACTGCCCCTTCGACCGGAAGCACACCGTGCACAAGGAAACGAAGATAAAGTAGCCGCCTGTCGGCCCCGAAGGGGCTTTCCTTGGGCGCGTCGTGTTGAGAAAACGTAAAGCGCGGGGGGCATTCGAGTCTCTTCGAGGTCTCAGGATTTTTCTTGGACGCGGCGCAGGGAGAGGGGTCGTCATTGCGAGGTCGCGGCAACAGAGGTGCCGGCAAGCAATCAGACAGAGACGGCCTCCCACGAGGTTGCTTCACCCGCGCTAACGAGCGGCTTGCTCGCAATGACGGAGGGCGCGAACAGGTTCGTGTCTGTTCGTGAGGTTGCGGGCCAACGGTTCGTTGGGTTTAAGGTTGCTGATCTTTAATCTGCATCTGCGGCCCCTTGTGATTAAGGGGACTCTATGTGCTATGTATGCCTCAAACCTGACCGTTCGCCGCCGGTATCGACACCGTGCCCGGACAACGCGCCGGGAGGAGATATTTGGTGAGATACATTGCCCCATTCGTTGCCGTGCCGGCCGGGTGCGCCTCCGGGCAGATTTTTCGTGAGGCAATGCGCGTGATTGACTATTGCTTGATTGTCCTGTAACATATCTATATCTTAGTATTCTTAAGTATAAGGAGAGACTAAATGCAGAAAGTCTATGCGTTTTTGAAAAAGAGCGAGACCTACTATCTCGCTACGATTGACGGGAATAAGCCCCGTGTTCGTCCTTTCGGGACGGTGCTTATTTTTGAAAACAGGCTCTACTTCCAGACCGGCAAGGTAAAAAACGTGTCCAAGCAACTGGCGGCTAACCCGCATATCGAGATTAGCGCGATGGCGGATGGCAAGTGGATACGTATAGAAGCGGTCGCGGTGGAGGATGACCGGCGGGAACCACGGGAGGCCATGCTGGACGCCTACCCGACGTTAAAGGCTATGTACAAGGCCGATGACGGCAACACGCAGGTTTTTTACCTCAAAAACGCCACGGCAACCATTAGTTCTTTTACCGATCCGCCTGAAGTGATCACGTTTTAATCCCGCCGTTCCTTCATAACGATTGCGGACGACAGGGGAAATATGAGCGGCGGCGGAAAGGTTCTTGTCGTTGACGACGAGGAAAAGATTCTCGATATTGTGAAGTCGTACCTCGAAGTGAGCGGGTTTCAGGTCTTTTGCGCGAGGACGGGAAACGAGGCGTTGTCGGTTTGGCGGCGGGAGGCGGCGCGAGGGGCACTCGATTTGGTGCTGCTCGATCTCATGCTGCCTGACATTTCCGGCGAGACGGTGTGCCGGAAAATCCGCGAGGTTTCCGATGTGCCGGTCATCATGCTCACCGCGAAGGCCGACGAGGAGAGCATTGTCGCGGGGCTCAACCGGGGTGCGGACGACTATGTGGTGAAGCCGTTTAGCCCGAAACAACTCATGGCCCGTGTGGAGGCGGTGTTGCGGAGGACCACCTGCCGTGGAGGCGAAGCGGGCATGGCGTGGAGTGAACGGGCATCGGCTCCCCCTCCGGGGGAGAGAAAGCCCTCTCTCCTCCCGAAGGGAGGGCTGACACCCGTTCCCATCACGCCGAGCCCTAGGGAAGCCCCTTCGGGGGAGAGAAGGCTCTCCCTCCTCCCGAAGGGAGGGCTGACACCCGTTCCCATCAGGTCGAGCCCCAGGGAAGCCCCTTCGGGGCTGTCGTCAGGCGGCCTCACGCTCGACATGGGGAACCGTTCTGTTCGCAAAAACGGCCGTCTCATACCGCTTACGGCGAACCAATTCAATCTGCTCGCCCTCCTGATGGCGCATCCCGCGAAGATATGGACCCGCGACGAGATTATCGAGGAGATCAAGGGGGACGACTTTGACGGGTTCGACCGCGCCGTCGACACGCATATCAAGAATCTCAGGCAGAAACTGGGCGACGACCCGAAATCGCCCCGCTACATCGTTACCGTCTACGGAATGGGGTACCGCTGGGGCGGAATGGATAATGGATAATGATGCCTCCTTCGGGGGAATGGATAATGAAAATGCGCGCGTCATTGCGAGGAGGCGTTCGGGGCTCGTCATTGCGAGACGGCGGCAACATAGTTGCCGTTAGCGGCGAAGTAATCCAGACAGGGAAGGTCTTCCCCTGGATTGCTTCGCTCCGCTCGCAATGACGGCGCGTTTTGCCACTACCATTTTCCATTATCCATTTCTCATTTTCCATTCCCCGGAGGGGTGGAAGCGCGCGGGGCGCGAATGGATAATGGATAATTGAAAATGGAAAATGCGCGCGCGTCATTGCGAGGAGGCACGGTGCATCGTCATTGCGAGACGGCGGCAACATAGTTGCCGTTAGTGGCGAAGCAATCCAGACAGGGAAGGTCTTCCCCCTGGATTGCTTCGCTCCGCTCGCAATGACGATTCTGCCACGTACCTTTTAACCGCGAATATCGATATAGCGGGGCGCGTGTTGCGCGAATGGAGAATTGAAAACGGAAAATGCCGTGTTTGGGAGACTGCTCGTACCCTTCCTATACATTTTCCATTATCCATTTCTCATTTTCCATTCCCCGAAGGGGTGGATGGGGGCGTTACGGGGGCGGGCCCCCGTAGAGGGGGATAGCGAAGGGGGAGACGCGGCAACCTGTTGCCGTCCCCCTCTTTTTTATGGAGGGTACTATGAAACTCAAGACGCGCCTCATTGTGACGTATACGCTTTTTATGAGCCTTGCGCTGCTCGCGCTTGCCGTGTGGATGAATGTTTTTGCGGGCAAGATGTTTGAGAAGTTTGTGCGGGGCGCGATTGAGGAACGGAGCGCGGAGATTGTTCGGGCGGTGTCCGAGCTTTACAACCCGATGAGCCGGTCGTTTGACATTCCCCGGCTTGAGGCGATCGGGATGCTGTTTATGCACGAGGGCTACGTGATCGATGTCGAGAGCGAGACGGGCGGCGAGTGGAACAGGGTCTGGGACGCGCGGGAGATGGATATGCAGCACTGTGTCGAGGCGTTGCGTGAAATCGAGGCGCGTATGGAGAGCCGCTACGGGTTGCGCGGCGAGTTGCAAAGCAAGAGTTACCCCGTGTGGCAGGGGGGTGAGGCGGCCGGGACGATGAACAGCGTGAACCCCGCGAGCATCGTGAACATCGCCACTTACGGGCCGTTTTTTTACAGCGAGAACGAGAGCGACTTTTTGTCGTCGTTGAACGGCCTCCTCGCGGCGTTTGTCGTGGTGTGTATCGTCATGGCCGCCGGGTTGGCGGTTCCGCTTGCCGTGTCGATTGCCCGTCCGGTGGTCAAGGCGGGCGAGGCGGCGCGGCAGATCGCGGGCGGCAATCTCGCGGTCCGGCTCGATGAGGCGGACAAGACGCACGAGCTTGCCGGGCTGGCTCGTTCCATCAACGGGATGGCCGGGGCGTTGGAAGAGGCCGACCGCCGCCAGAAACAACTGACCGCCGACATTGCCCACGAGTTGCGCACCCCGCTCACGTGCTTGCAGGGCGGCATTGAGGCGATGGTGGACGGCGTGTGGGAACCGACTCCTGCCCGCCTGCAAAGTTGCGGTGAGGAAATCCGCCGTCTTTCCACGCTGGTTGACGATCTTGCGTTGCTCACCCGCATCGAGTGGGAAAGCCGTGCGCTCAACAAGACGGCGTTTGAGATCGCGCCCTTCCTCCGCCTCATTGCCGACGGGTTTGTCCCGGCCGCCGCCGAAAAAAACATTGCGGTCGAGTGCCTCACCCCGTTTCCCGATGATGCCGCCGTCATCACCGCCGACTACGACCGCCTGAAACAGGTGATCATGAACCTTTTGTCAAACGCCGTGAAGTATACGGACCGGGGGAAGATTACGGTGAGCGCGAGGCCGCTTGCTTCGGACGGCGCGTTGTCCGAAAGCGGCGCGGTCTCTGAAGGGGGCGTTTTCTCGTGGGAGATCGCCGTTTCCGATACCGGCTCAGGCATTACAGGCGAGGATATTCCCCATGTTTTCGACCGCCTCTACCGTTCCGACAAGTCCCGGAGCCGGGATTCGGGTGGCGATAGCCACGGTCACGGCCTGGGTCTTGCCATTGCCGCCGCCATCGTCAAGGCGCACGGAGGCAGGATCGGCGTGGAAAGCGACGGACACGGCACGGTGTTCCGCGTTTTGGTTTGATAACCTGCGGGACATAGGCCGGGGATTTTCAATCCCTTGGCGCGCAGGAAAACAACGAGGGGTACCAAATAATGAACAAATGGTATAGCACAGGGAGGATAAAATGCTTGGTGTTACAAAAGTTATGTTACAGGGTGATTATACCGTATATGTCGAGTTTAATGACGGACAGGGCGGTGTTATCTGTTTTAAAGATGAACTGGAAAAGGATCATCGGGAGATTATCCGTGAGTTGTTGGATGTGGAGCAATTCAACACGGTGAAACTTGGGTATCACACATTATGTTGGGACAATGGGGTTGACTTTGCCCCTGAATACTTGTATGAACAAGTAATCGCGCAGAAAAAAGGTGCATAGAGATGTTACTTGACAATTTTGTGTAAGTGTTTGGATACAATGTCGTATTTGTTGTTGTGCCGTTGGCAAAAGCAACGTAACGGCCTCAACGAGACGTTTACGCTTCGCCGCCGGTAGATTGACAAGACATGGGAAAATAGGAATGTTCACAAAAGTCAATCTTTTGCAGTGAAGGCATACGGAACGAAAAAGCGGTACACCCATCCATGTTTGAAACCGCAAAGTCTCCCAGTGTAATAATATCCATGCCAATAAGCATATCGCATCCGCCCGGAATACCTTCGGCAACGCGTACTTTTGACACGCCGATATTGTTTGGCAGATATAAATTCACAAGATAAACATGTGTTGGGACATCCTCATCGGAAGGCGTACTTATCCGGATCATCGTTACGGGAGACAAACCGAGTGTTTTTGCTACTTCCGGGCTTACGCATGATATGTCGGCGCCGGTATCCCACAGCGCATTAAATTCTTTCCGCCCGCCGGGATTTAACGCATTCTCCAGCCACACGGAACTTATGAGACTGTGCGATATTCTACTATACGAAACAGTGACGCTGTTCCCCGGCAGGTTCTTACGCAAACGCCACTCTTTTTGCGGAAACAGGCATTACATTTCCTTGAAAGCGCACTACGCCGTCATCAGGGCTTTTAAGGCATTCCTGCACAAGAAACGTTCCCGGAGACTCCGTTTTTAGCGTGTTTTTAAGCGCCTCGTCAAAAGTTCCGTATACGCCAATAACGTCTTTATTTTTTATCGCGAGGAACTTTGACCCGTATTCCTGATAAAAATGGGCGGTATTCTGTAAAAAAAACTCATAATCCTCATATTGCACGATTAATTCTCTCTCCTTCCATTAAGTCTCGTTGTTTGGCTATGCCGACACTAAACCTGAAAACGCTGAGCATTTTTTGATTATAACCCTGATGTACAATCTTGTCAACTCCCCAAGCGATTAAAAATGTCAAAATATCATTATTTTTAATCGTTACCCTTAGCAAATGTTTACGTATTGCTGTCAAATATTTACGTATTTCTCAACAATATTATCAGAAATTGGCATGGTTCATGCTGGTAACTATCCCAAGAGAGCCAATTGGCAGAAGGCCGCCCCGCAGGACGGCCTGAATGTCTCCGGCTACTGCCGGATCCTACGCGTTAACCACGGTCAAAATCTCCGCATACCCCTTGTTGAGGATTTGCATATCCCCGTAGGAGGCCACGCCCCATTCCGTGTTCCGGTCCGGAAGCGCCCGCTACGCTGCGTTGAGCGGCGGTTGTCCTGTTTTTTACGGTTCCCTACCGGTATGAAGTGATTCCCTACCGGTATGAAACGGTTCCGTACAGGTACAAAATGGCCGGGGACCATCAACAAAGAGCAATGAGCAGATAGCACATATCGTTGTTTGAAGGCGGCGCGCTTCCGGGGAAGCCATGTTCGCTTTCACATCCCGCGCCTCCTCCCGGAAACGCGCAAAACCTCCAAACAACAATCTTTCTTTGTTCCCTAATCCCAGCCCCCGTCGTCGGTCTTCGTGCTGTCCAGGTTATAGCCCTTACCCGCTGTGTCATCGCGCTTCTTGGAGCCGGTAACGACCCAGGCCGCGTGGCCGGCGTTAGAGGTGTTTTTCAGGGCGCCCGCGTTCGCCCCGTAAATAATGCTGTTGCCGGTCTTGGTGAACGTGCTGCTGCCCGCCACACTCACGCCGCCGCCGTAAGTGACCGCCGTGTTGCCGCTGATGGTACCGCCGTTCATGGAGAACGTGCCGTTGAACACATACACTCCTCCGCCGGCGGAAGATGTGTTATTACTTACCTCCGAACCGTTTTCCATGATGAGGTTCCCCATGTATACACGCACGCCGCCGCCTCCACTGCTAGTGACGTTGTTCGTGATAACCGCGCCGTTATCCAGGATGAGCGTCCCACTGACCTGGATAAGGGAGGCGGTGTTGTTGCCGACGTCCTCACCACCTTTTTTGAGGCCCTTGAAGGTGATGTTCCGCAGCGTCAGGGTAACGCCCGCATTCACGATGATAAGGGGCTTGCTGGTCGGAATGCCGGTCAGGTCTATCACCCGGCCGCCGCCGTCGATGACCACCCTGGCGGGGCTGGTGTTGTTGAGGTCGAGCGTAAGCCCATTCACGGAGATGTCATCCTTGTCCAGCTTCACATTTTCCGTCCCCGCATCCTCGCAGTAAAGGAACACCCCCTGCTCCGCCTTCGCCGCCTCTATCATATCTATGGCGCTGTCATTCGAGGCATTCGAAAAGACTTCGAACTTTTTGGGCGTTTCCACAAAGGCGATGCTTACCGTAAGCGTTTCACCCGTGTTGTTCGTAATTTTCGGATTCTCCAGCGGATTCTCCGGCGGCCTGCGGTCCGCATACTCGTGGGTAAAGGAGTCCTCCGCCAGTCCGGTAAAGGTCCAGCCGTCAGCCGCCGTCAGCGTAACGGTCGCCGTGTACTTCTTCGCATACACGTATTGACTGTCGGACATCTCACTCCACTCTACCGTCCCCGAATACTGAGACGCGGGAAAGGATGGTACCTTCGACTTACCCTCTCTAGGAGTCTGTGGGACTTAGCAATTTTTCGCACTTTTTTTCGCAGAAAATAGTGCAAAAACTATGATAAATAAGCCATTGTTAGTAGTTTGATTAGGTTAAAATTCGTATTTTCGTG
>JAISZQ010000263.1 GCA_031269165.1 Spirochaetaceae bacterium | reverse complement strand
TCCAAAACTTCAGTTTTTGGAACAGCTTCCCTAGATTTAAGGGAAAAACCGGGGCCTTTGACCGGTTTTTCCAAGAGCCTGTTCCAAAACCGTGCGCGATTAGCGCACAGTCAATTAGTTTTGGAACAGGCTCAATACACAAAACAACCATGCTGGGCGATCGAACCGGGCGTGACGGGGGACCGATGGACGTAAGGGAAAGTGGCATGGAACGATTCAGTCGCCTTTGCCGCCGGAAACCAATCCGCCGCCGGGATGGGGGCGTTGCGGGGGCGAGCCCCCGCTGAGGGGGGTAGTGGAGGTGCGAAGTACCGAAACGAGGGGGGAGACTTCCCCCCAACTGAATACTTACCACGGAGTAAAAGTTCTGGTCGCGATGTCGGGCGGGGTGGACAGTTCGGTGGCGGCGCTCGTGTTGCGGGATGCGGGGTATGACTGTATCGGCGCGACGATGAAATTGTTCGACGGAGACAGCCGCTGTTGTTCGCTTGCCGATGTCAACGACGCGCGCGATGTATGCTTCAGGCTGGGTATTCCGCACTATGTGCTGAACTTCAAGCGGGAATTTGCCGAGCGGGTGATGGACCGTTTTGTGGGGGTGTATCTGAGTGGCGCGACGCCGAATCCCTGCATCGACTGCAATCGTTTCATCAAATTCAATTCGTTGCTCATGCGCGCCCAAGCGATTGATTACCAGATGCTGGCGACGGGCCATTATGCGCGGATCGAAAAATCCGGTTCCCGGTATCTCCTGAAAAAAGGCGCGGATGGGGCAAAAGACCAGAGTTACGTGCTCTACGCGATGACGCAGGAGGAGTTGTCCCGGACGCTCTTCCCGCTGGGCGGTATGACGAAAGAGGAGGTGCGGGAAATCGCCGCCGCGCACCGGCTCATCAACGCGCAAAAAAAAGACAGTCAGGACATCTGCTTCGTGCCGGACGGGGATTACGGCGCGTTTATCGAGGCCCGCACGGGGACAAAAACCGTTCCCGGCGACATTCTCGACACGGCGGGCACAAAAATCGGTGTCCACAAAGGCTATTGCCGCTACACCATCGGCCAGCGCCGGGGTCTGGGTGTGTCGGCCGGGGAACCGCTCTATGTCGCCGCGAAATCGGCCCGGAACAACACCGTTACGCTCGCCCCGGACGCGGCCCTCTACTCCACGACCCTCACCGCGAACGACCTCAACCTCATCGCCCTGGAACATCTTGACAAGCCGTTGCGCGTAACAATAAAAACCCGCTATCTGCACAAGGGAAGTCTCGCGCTGGTCACGCAGATTGACGAACACGCCATACGTGCCGACTTCGACGAGCCTCAGCGGGCCGTTACGCCGGGACAGGCGGCGGTATTCTACGACGGCGATGTGGTCATTGGCGGCGGCACGATTCAGGGGCAATGGGATTGCCCTCAATAAGATAGCCTCACGCGCCACATTTTGAGCCGCGCGGGAATCGAACCCACGACCCACGCCTTAAAAGGGCGTTGCTCTACCGACTGAGCTAGCGGCCCGTCCTCTTCCAAAGAGGCGGAGTGTTATCCTAGCAAATGCGGCGATAAGTGTCAAGCGGTCGGCAGTAAGCCGCTTGGGGCAGCCTCATCTCCTTTTTTATCCGACAAGTATTGTAAAATCAGCATAGTCTTGAAGAATTCTAACCACGAACCCTACACCACAGCACATCTCATTTATTGCCGTTATTGACAACTGCCGATAATCAATTATATCATTGATTATAGAATGGTACGTGCTTTTAACTTTTTGGGGGCTTTATGCTTTTTAAGATAAACAATATTGGCAAAATACAAGAGGCCGAAATTGAGGTGAACGGGATCACGGTTATTGCGGGCCACAATAATACCGGGAAAAGCACCTACGGCAAAATTCTCTACTGTATGTTCAACGCTTTCTGTGATGCTCAAGCCGCGATACACAGAGAAAGAAGAAAGAATATAAAGGACTTTGTTCATGCTGTCACTCGTTTTCGTTATGGCAACATTCGTGCTGAGGACCTAATCCAAGTCATTATAAACGATATTATTGACCATCAATCCTCCAAGGAAGAAATTCGCACGTTATTAGAGGGGGCAATAGATGATAAAATCCCAATAGTCGATAAGACGAAAGATGCTGCCATTGATTTTCTTGTTGAAAAAATCGTGCGGGCAGGTGAAGTTACTGACGAACAAATCCAGAGAATAATACTTACTCGTTTTTTAAGATCAGAATTTGGGAATCAGATTAATCACGTTAATCATGCGGAAGAGACAGGCATAGTTTCCCTGACCATTGATGGGAAGACACTTTCCGCGTCTATTAAAAATAATGAATGCACTGATTTTAGCGATAATGCGGGAATTATTAATAATGTTCTCTATATAGACACGCCATTTATACTGGACGAAAATGAGTATGGATATTTTTTGATTGAAGAATATGGACATCGGCAACACTTGCGGGAAAGTTTATCTCAATCTTCCGATGGTATGAGCGCGGTTGACGAAATTTTAGCGAAGCAACGATTACAACGGATTTTACTCAATATTCGTAATGTTATCAATGGGGAATTTCAGCAAGTTGAAGGAGATTGGATGTTTCAGGAAAATGGCTTGAATGAACCGCTGGGAATGTTTAGTCTTTCTACCGGCATGAAGCCTTTCCTGATAATAAAACGGCTCATGGAAGCCGGAGAAATAAAAGAACATAGTGTTCTTGTGTTTGATGAACCCGAAATTCATTTGCACCCGGAATGGCAATTGAAATATGCCGAACTGCTTGTCTTACTGCAAAAAGAATACAACCTCACTATTTTATTAACTACCCATAGCCCGTACTTTCTCAACGCTATCGAAGTTTACAGCAAAAAGAATAATATTTCCGCTCGTTGTAACTATTACTTAACCGATACGCAGGGTGATATAGGTACTATAGAAGACGTGACGGAAAATATTGATTTAGTCTATCAGAAGCTCGCAAGACCTTTTCAAGAACTTGAAAACCTTCGCTACAAGGAAGATTGAATATGCTTGCCGATATATACCATCGATTGCTTAAAGAATTTGGCGATACTCTTGAACAAACCTCTGAGGACAGCGACGAGAGGATAAATCAAACCGGCAGAGGGGTTTTTATGACGTCATGCCGGAAAAAGGTTGTCAATTTTGACAAATTTAAAGACAGTGTTGTCAAACAATATGCGCTGAACAATAGCCCCAATTCATGCGACGCCTTGTATATGCACAATGAGCAAGAATGGTTTTTGATAGAATTTAAAAACGGAAAAATTGACGAAAAGAAAGTTTTCCAAATTAGGGGAAAAATATTTCAAAGTTTGTTGCTGTTAACGGAACAACTTGATAAAACGATTTGCTTTACGAGGGAAAATCTGGATTTCATTCTTGTTTACAATGAAGATATAGCAAGGATTGAAATAGGAAAATCTTTATGCAAGTTAGCCAATGACGCCCCCTTTTTTCCCTTTGGCTTGGAGGGCTTACAAAAACTTTATTTCAAAAAGGTTTCTGTGTGGACGAAAAAGGAGTTTGATTCAAATTTTGTCCAAGAATACGGCGGCATTTAGGGAAATGCTGATTAACTTGACACCAATCATCGTTTCCCTATACATTTGCTCATTTCATTACGCAAATGGGACCGACAAAGCCAACCTTGCATTAAAGGAGCGCTGATACGCCTCCGCAGTTGGCGCATTCTCGATTGAATAAATCAGTGCTTCATGAAGAATATGCGGTCAATGCCGTTTCCCCGGTCCGTTCATCAAATCTTCGATGCGCTTATTTGCCTCGGCTATGGCCTTTTCGTGCCGGGCGATGGTTTCCCCGGCAAGCGTGATACGCTGGCGTTGTTCGGCAATCGACCGTTCGAGTTTCTTGACCTCCGCCTGTTCCCGGTCAATTTCCAGCGACGCCTTGAGACTGGCTATCTGATCCTCGTAATCTTTGACCTGTTCCCGGTGACGCGCGATGTTTTCCCGTATTTTGTTCATCTCGTCATCAAACAGGGACTGGAGCGTGAACTGCGTGGACGGATCTTCCGCCTTTTTGCCAAGCCTTACATGTACGTCATCGCGTTCCTGCCGGAGACACTCTTTCCGGCGGGCAATCTCCGCTTTTTTCCGGTTTGCGTTGCCCTCGCGTCCAAAAGAACTGAGTATGTTCCGCTTTTCTTCTTTCAAAGCAATAAGCCGCAGATCCCGCTCGTTGTTCTCATTTTTAAGCGATTCGACCGAAGCATACAGGGCCTCTATCTCGCCGGATCCCGTCTTTCCTGCGGGCCGGTTACGGGCAAATTCGGCACCCGCCTCGGCATACACCCGCTCAAGCGAAGATTGGGTCTTTGCAAGGAATGACTTAACGACCAAATTTTGCGCGCTCTTGCCAAGCCACGCAAAAACGTTCCCCTTCTCTTCTGCCCCGTTGGCCCCGTCCAGCCGCTCGGAGAGACCGTCGATTTTCTGTTGAATGGCGGCAATCCGCGTTTTGTACGGCGAGGCAAAAGCCGAAAAAGCATCGTCCTCGACGGCCAGCCTCCCCAGTTCGGGATACGTCGCGGTAATCCGCTCTTTTAATTCCCTGTTCAGCCGTTCTTCTTCGGCAATTCCGGCGTCGATTCCGCTAACCCGCTCGACATCCTTCTCAACCTGCCGGAGAGTCTCGTCAAGCCGCGCCGTTTCATCGTCGATTTTGTCGCGTTCCGTCCGAAAAGCCGCCAGCGCGTCGTCATCCGAACGTTCCAGCAACACCTGTCCCAAGCCGCGCAAAAGCCCGTCAATCCGCCCGGCCTCGTCCGCCATTTTTTGCTCTATCGCAAGTATACTTTTTGTGCGTTCATCCATGTGACTCAAAGATATGCGAAAAAACGATAAATGACAAGATGGATGCCTCTCCGAAGAATATACAAGAGGGAGGGGGAAGTCTCCCACTGTCAACAACTTAAGAATTTTGATCCGCGAATGGCGCGAATAAATACGAATAATACATACCCATCAGCATGTATTCGCATACATTCGCGTACATTCGCGTACATTCGCGGACAAAAAAACTAAAAATCTGTGTAATCTGTTGACCACGCTTATATTCCATTTCCTTAAGTTGTTGACAGGGGGAAGTCTCCCCCTTCGCTCCGGCCCGCCAGGCCTCTGCTATCCCCCTCAGCGGTGGGACAAAACCATGCGGTGCATGGTTTTGTGGGCGTACCCCAAGCGTCCACGGATGGACGCATTACTGAGTACGCCCCGGCCCGGAAGCCCGAAGCAGGACGCGGAGGGCTGTAGGGGCCCCCGCAACGCCCCCCGCCACCTGCCGTGGAGGCCCTTGTGCGTGTCGCACCGCGAACGATTATCGGGCCCCCTACGGGTGCAGAGCGCACCTCGGCTGGATTGCTTCACCCTTCGGGTTCGCAATGACGATGGTTCTCGCGTCATTGCGCCCGTCATTGTGAGGGGCCCCCCGTCATTGCGAGGAGCGAAGCGACGAAGCAATCCAGCCGAGGCGGCCTCCCCACTGGATTGCTTCACCTTTCGGGTTCGCAATGACGATGGTTCTCGCGTCATTGCGCCCGTCATTGTGAGGGGCCCCTCGTCATTGCGAGGAGCGAAGCGACGAAGCAATCCAGCCGAGGCGGCCTCCCCACTGGATTGCTTCACCCTTCGGGTTCGCAATGACGGGAAGGGAGGGGGGTGACGGGTGCAATGACGGGGCATCGTCATTGCGGGACGTGTGGCGGGGGGGCGTTGCGGGGGAACTCCCCCGCTGAGGGGGGTGCCGTAAGCCCCTAAGCGAAGCGGCGCGTAGCGGCGGGCTGGAGGCAGGGGGGAGACTTCCCCCCACATTCTTCTGGGATGCGCTCTGTCCCCGTAACGCCCCCGTCTTCGCGGAAAACTTAGCCTCAAATAGTACGAAAGCAGCGGAATAGTTACGGCTTGCCATTCACCTTTTATCATACAAGTTTGTATTAAAATACGAAAATATATTAATACAACAACTTATTGCGAGGAGGCCAAAATGGGTTTGAGCGGCGAGTATGAGCGGGTGTATCGGGAGTTTCTCGATTACCAGAGGCGGCGGACGACGAAGGCGGGGCTGGCAACATTGGGGAAGACGGTACGGTATCTTTTGCAATGGATGCAGGCGGAGGGGGTTTCGTTGTGGGGAATGGGGTTTCGTGAAGGCTTGCGCTACCGGGATTTTGTGAGTTCGCGGGTCAAGGCGAATGGCGAGGTGCTGGCGGTAGGGACGCTCCATTCACGGATAACGGCCGGGAAGGCATTGTTCGGCTACTTGGTCGAGACGGAGGAGCGTACTCAAAATCCGTTCGCCGGGGTGGGATATCCGCGGGCCCCGCGTCTTGTGAAGCGGAACGTGCTGACTCAAGCGGAGATGCGGACGCTGCTGGATTACTTTGCCCGTTATAACGAAGAAAAGACTCAAGGAGAAAAGATAAAGCGGTATCGGCTTCATGTGATATGCGAATTTCTCTACGCGACGGGTCTCCGTATCTTCGAGGCGGCGGCGCTTACTATAGAAGACGTTCATCCTGACGAGCACTGGGTCTATGTCGCGGAAGGAAAGGGGGGACGGAGCCGGATCGCGTTTATGACGAGTTTTGCCAGCGAGGTCATGCGTCTGTATCTGGAAAAAAGCAGGGCGGTGATCATGAAGCGCCGGAAAACCGTCCTCACCGTTTTCGGCGCGCATGAACAGCATCTTATGACGAAGCTCAACCTCGCGCTCAAGGCGTCCTGCAAAAAACTGCGGATTCCGGTGATCACGAGCCACGGGTTCAGACATAGCCTCGGGACGCATCTTCTGGGGAACGGCGCGGATATCCGGTATATCCAAGCCGTTCTGGGACACCGGAAGCTCACGTCGACGCAGGTTTACACCGGGGTTGACCGGGACGCTTTGCGGGACTGTATCGACTCGTTCCATCCGCGCTCCGGCAGTCCTTATAAGGGCCGCCTTCAAGAGGGTGTCCCTCAGGAGGGTGGTCATGAAAAATGATGTTTGTGGATCAACTCCTGATTTTTACCTGTCGCTTTCCCATGCGGAAATGTGCGGGCGGCGTCTCTCCCCGGGGTTCAGACGGAACATGATACGGGCGCAACGCGATTTCCTCGTGTGGGCCGAAGAGAACCATTACCCGATTACCGCCATCGGCAAAAAGGAACTCCGCAGTTATCACGCCCTGCTCTGCGACAAGGTTTCCTTGAAAACCGGGCGGCCGCTCTCGGCGGAGGCGGTCAACACGGCTTTTCATGCGGTTTCCACATTGTTCGCGCTTTTTTTCAAGGTCGGCGTCATTGAGGAAGACCCCTGTTTGTCGTTGCGGCTGACGTTGCCCGAACACACGGGGCCCAAAAGACGACCGCTGACCCGAAAGGAGATCTCCCATTTCTTTTCGCGCATAGACGTTACGCGGCTTTCCGGCCTGAAAGACCGCGCCCTGTTTGAATTGATGTATTCGTCGGGCCTCCGGGTGAGCGAGGCGGCCGCGCTGAAAACGGGCGAAATTGACTTTCAGAACCGGCAGATGCTCATCCACGGGAAAGGCGGGCATGAGCGGGTCGTCCCCTTCTCGGAATACGCCAAAACCATCCTCTTGCAGTATCAGCGGCGCAAAAAAATCGTCTCGCCCTACTTGTTCCCCGGTTCCGCCTACAAGAGTTCGGGCCGCGAGTCGGGCAAGGAACATATTCGCAGCGAGACGATCACGTTGCGTTTCCGAAAGTTGTTGCGCCGGTTCGACATGGACAAGCGCGGGATAAGTTGCCATTCACTGCGCCACTCGGCGGCGACCCACCTCTTGGAAAACGGCGCGGACATCCGTGTCATCCAGCAACTCCTCGGACACAAGAGCATCGAAACCACCGTGCGCTACACCCAACTGCAAACCCGCGGCATCCTCCGCGTCTACCGGAAGTGCCACCCGCGTGAGCAGCGCCAAGTCGACGACGAGTACCGCGCCCGGCTTGACGCACTGTTGTTGGGCGAATCGGGCTATTTGGTAAGATAACTGTCGATAGGCCGATAGCACACCAAGCGGCACGCTTCTTTGGGACGGGTGCTGTTGAGCGGGTGGCAAGCGGCGGGGATAGCCGCACCAAGTAGCACGCCCTTTGGAGCGGGGACTGTTGGGCGGGTGGCTAGCGGTGGGGGTAGCGATACCGAATAGCACGCCTTTTGGCGGGAATTGTTGAGATAGCGTGTCGATATGCCGGGTGAACACCACCTACAGGCGGCTGTGCTACCGACGTAACGTACTGACTCAACGCGACGTATTACCGCCTGATGCTGCCGTTTTGGGTAGCCAAGCTACCGAAGGTAGCCGCCACCTTACGGTGGTGTTCACCCGGCCGGAACGACAATACCAAATAGCACGCCTCCTTTGGGCGGGTACTGTTGAGCGGGCGGCGACCAACGCGGAGAGCAACACCGCAGAGCACGCTTTTTGGATGGGGACTGTTTAGATAGCGTGTCGATGTGCCGGTTGTGCAACACCTACGGGCGGCTGTGCTACCGACGTAACGTACTGACTCAATGCGACGTACTGTTGCCTGATGCTGCCGTTTTGGGTAGCAATGCCGCCCTCCGGTGTTGCACAACCGGCTGAGAGAGCCGCGCCAAACGGCACGCCTCCTTTGGACGGGTACTGTTTAGAAATCGGTTGCCGATGGGGATTGCTACACCAACGAGCGCGCCTCCTTTGGGCGGGTACTGTTTAGAAATCGGTTGCCGACTGGGGATAGCAACACCAACGAGCACGCCTCTGGACGGGGGCTGTTTAGAAATCAGTTGTCGACGGGGACTGTTTAGAAATCGGCTGCCGATGGGGATTGCCGCACCAAACGGCACGCCTCCTTTGGACGGGTACTGTTTACAAATCGGTTGCCGATGGAGATTGCCGCACCAACGAGCGCGCCTCCTCTGGGCGGGTGCCGTTTAGAAATCGGTTGCCGATGGGGATTGCCGCACTAAACAGCGCGCCTCTTGGGGCGGGTACTGTTTAGCAAGCGGCAACCAACGGGGATAGCCACACCGCCGAGCACGCCTTTTGGCGGGTAGTGTTTAGTAAGCCACCCGTCATTGCGAGGAGCGAAGCGACAAAGCAATCCAGAAAGGGCAACGTTCCCGGCATCCCCCACTGGATTGCTTCGCTCGGCAATGTGCCGCTCGCTCGCAATGACGGACGAGGGCGAGTACTGTTGAGCAAGCATCAACCAACGGGGACAGCCACATCACACGACACGCCTCTGGGTGGTTGCCGCCTTAACCTTAAAAGGCGGTACAACCCCTATAGGGAACAACGCTGCCGACAGGCTACGGTCAGGCGGCTTCCCGTCATGCGTTCAATCGCGATGACGCTCCCGATTACGGTGATGGCTGAATAGTTACCCGATTTTTATGTAATCCGCGCAATCGGTGGGCCGTTCTTATATCCGTTCGCGTTTATTAAAAACTCAGGCGGAGTTTGGTACCGGCGGAGGCGATGATGCTGGTTACGCGGGTGTTTTTGTCGTCTGAGATGTCGAGGTTGGCGAAGATGCTGAAGTTGAGGTGGCCCGAGATGCGGACAACGGACTCGTGGCCGATTGAAATGGTAATGACCGGCTTCAGGCCTGTGGCGTTGTAGGTGTACTTCAGTTTTTCCACGCGCTGAAAAACCCGGTCGGCGTTGGCAAAGAACGCGAGGGACGGGGAAACGGTGTTTGCGGCGAAGCGGTCGATAAGCGCGGCGTAGATTTTTCCGGGAAGGTTGTTCTGCTGGGCGACCGTCCAATTCAGCGCAAACGCATAGATGTTGCCCGCCGAACCGACGGTGATCGTGTCGCTCAACGAGAGGCTTGAGCCTGAGAAGCCGAAAAACCACAGATCTTGGTCGAGGGTTACGTCCCAGGCGGCCTCTTCCTGTTTGGGGAGTTTCAGGTGGTAACTCACCAGCGTGTTGAATTCGTCGGACTGGTAGAACCGGAACACGGGGATTTTGCCATACGCGCCGAAAAAGTTGTCGGCGGTGAAATGGGTAAGAACGTTGAGGTCAAACACGTCGGTCAAGGTGTCGTAACGCCGTCCAATCGTCCTGCCCAGTTTTGTTTCGACGCTGCGGGGGACAAAAAGCGAGGCGGTGTCGTCCCGGCGCGGCAGGGTAAAGAGAAAGGCGCTTGAGTCGGCAAAGGTCTCGGAGACGAGGATGCTTTCTCCCGGCGCGGTTGTCGGCATTTCCGCTGTTTCCTCCGCAAAGAGCGAGTAGACGGGCGGGGAAAGCAGGTGGGAACGTCCGCGTTCAAGTGATTCCCCGTAGTGGGTGACGTCGCCGCCCGCGTCGTTTGCGGCGCCGAGAATCGCGCTGTTCCATGAACGGGCAAAGGTTACGTTGCCTGAATAGGTTCCCGCCGTCCACGGGAACGAAAGGCTGGTGTTTGTCGCGCTGTTCGCGTTGTCCGTGAGCGTCCGTTCCGTCTGGGAAGGCGCGAAGGCAAAGACAACGCCGAGCGCCTCTCCGCCAAACGCGGTGTTGAAATTCCCCTTCAGCGTCCGTTCCTGCGCGTCGGTCCCGGCATCGGGTTTCATTTCGTGCCAGCTTTCTGTCCAATTCAGCCCGTAGTCCTCCGGTTCCCCGTTTTGGGGAGCGGGATAGACCCACTGGGCGGAAAGGCCCGTCTGGAGCGATAACAGAGGGCCCCCGTGTATGCCAAATCCCGTGTTCCATGAACGGCGGAGGCGGGTACGGTCCTGTTGCGCCCGCGCGTCAAACGAAAACGGCACGGTCCGTCCCCCGGCGTTCAAGGCGGCGTCGTGTTCCCAGTAGGAATCCTCCGGGTCGATGGAAAACGCCTCCCGAACGAAAACCGGGCCGAATTTTCTTTCCACGGAATGACCGCCGCTCCAGACCGGATCCGTGTTCGAGGCCGCGCCATAGTTGAAATGACCGCCCAGTCGTGCCGCTAAAACGGTTAGTTCCGCACGGGAACGGCTGACAAACGCGCTCTGGGCTTGCGTGTTCTCGTCCGGTGATGCCGCGTCCCGCATTCCGCTTTCGACATTGGTTTCAAAGCGGGGGTTCTCGACCACCGCGTAATCGCCGACCGAAAGAAGCGGCTTGTGGTGTTCCCAAACGAACGTTGTCCCCGCGTTTCCCCAAAAGCCCGGAATGCTCTCTTCAAGGCATAGCTCGTCAAGCGAAAAGGAATCGGACGTGTCCGCCGTGTCCGTATAAAACGCGACATAGGTAAACGTCTCCTGCAACCCGTCCTCACGATAGTGCAGTTCGCCGCCTGAAACGACATTCCCGTCAACAGAGATTTCCCGCTTGCCCTTGCCGTAATAAACGACAATCTTCTGCCACGTATGAGCCGTCAATGCGGACAAGGGGATGACCGCCCTCAGCGCGTAGTCCCCCGGATTATCGAAGCGTTCCCGCCCGCCTCCGGCCTGAAAGACAAAGGTTCCGTTACCGGAGGACGTATCAGGCGCTTTCAGGAAGAACGTCAGGCTCCGGTAGTTTTCCAGCGGGAGGCGGGGAACAAGCCCGTCCGCGCCCGCCTTGTTGCCGGAGGCGAGCCCGTCCCACTGTACCTTCAGCACCCGCTGGGCGGCGTTTTCGGGATGAAGCCGGTCGATCTCGGAGGGGTAACGCTTGCGGAGACTCACGTCGACGGTTTCAACGGTGGTAACCTTGTCAAACGCCGCCGTGTCAAAATCGGTGTCGCTGCTGTTTCGCGCGATGGGGGCGAATTTCACCCCCCGGATAATCAGGGGCGCGATCAAGACCCGGCCTTCGATGGCTCCCGTTGCCGCCGCTTTCCGCCGGATAATGAGACGGAAATGGGTCGCGCCCTCCAATTTCCGCCGCTCTTCGTTGGTAAGAATAATTTCCGTTACCGCGCAGTTATTGGATAGTTTTGTGGAAAAAGTATAAATCTCCTTGCCGACGATCAAGGCCGGGTTTTCCCCGATGGACGAGTCTTCCTCCGGCATCGGGCCGAATTCCGCCGTTACCGTGAAATCATCCAATGTGTTTGGGTCAAACCCGTATAAATGAAAGGGAATCTCAATACTGCGGGCCCCGGCGATGGTCTCCTTCATCGAGCCAAGCGGTACCTGATAGCCCGCCCACGGTTTAGCCGCGTCGAGTGCCGCCTCGGCAACCAGTACGTCGTTGCTCAACGCCTTGTCCCCGGCGGTGTAGGGGCCGTTCATGCCGCTTTCGATGGGGCGGTCGCGGGAGATGTCGTCAAGTGTCTCAATGCCCACCGCGTTTGTCGAGCGGTACTGCCGATACACAAGGTCGGCGCGGTTGTTGCGGTCCAGTATCGTCGCCGCCGCCGGGTTTTGCAGGGGCGGGTTTGCCTGAAAGGTGCCGCCCGTCGTGCCGTTCCCTTCGGGGAGCATCCAGAGAAGCTCGTTTCCCTCCATGCCGGCGGCCCGGTAGAGACCGGTGGTGTCGTTCTCTTCGTAGCCCGCGCCCAGCGTTACGGCGGCCTTGACCGTCTCGCCCTGCCAGCCGAGCCGCGCCCCCGCGCCGATCCGTCCGGCGTTGCTCTGTCCGTACTCGGAGAAGGCGTCTTCCGCCGTATTCCAGCGGAGGCCGAGGCCCAGCCGCCACGAAAAAGGGTTCTCCGTTTCATGGACAAACCCCAGCCCCGCCGCGATGCTGCCAAACCGTTTTTCGGCACTCTCCCGCAAATAGGTGATGCGGATCGTCTCGTTTGCCTGGGCCGGACTGCTCAGCGTCACCTCGCCGGTTGCGGCGTTGAAGGAAAAGCCCATGTCCCGCAACCCGCCCCGGAACACGGCGATGGAACCCGGCAGAACATCTTCGCCGATCGAGTACCCGGAGACTGCCGCAAGCGACGTCCAACGGATACGCAGATCCTCCGACACGCTCGACTTATCGCCCAGATACATCCGCTTGTAAGATTCGTCCGTTTCCGCAAGCGGCCACCTGCCGTCATAAACGCCGCTTTTCACCAGCCGATACACGTCTTCTGTGTTGGAGACGCCTTCATCCTCCACGAGGTTAAACCCGGCGGCACTGGTCCCGGTCGAACTCAGCACCACGGCGGCATCCTCCGCATCGCTCATCGGCGACTTATACCGGTTCTGTTCCTCAAATGGGGAGAAGTAACCTTTTTCGTAGAGAACCAGCGCGCTTTTTCCCATGATCGTGGTTGTATACGAAGACAACATAAAACTGCCGGACGGCGCGTACTTGTCAATGCTCAGCGGGGCAAAAGCCGCCTTCACCTCGTCAAAAAACGTATCGGCCTTGTCGTACCCGCCCGGATAATAGACCGCCACCCGGCCTTTCGGTGTTGCCGCCAGCTCGACAACACCGAGATAGCCGCTCACCGATACCTCGCTGGGTTTCGCCTCACGCCAGCCTCCGTTATCCTTGTCCTCCAGATAAACAACGGGGAGCGTGCCAATATTGGTATCCGGCAGCCGGAAGTACCGCCCCTGGAGAAAGGCGTCCGGCGCGGTGTAGGCGTAGTTTCGCTCGTGGCCGCCTCGAAAGACGCTCTCCTCGACAACCGCCGCGTCATAGCGGACGAGGGTGTGCGTCTTGACCGGGCCCGTCTTGAAGCGGCCATAAAACCCAAACGACGACCGGGTGCTGCCGCCCATATCGAGATAGGGAAACTCTGGAAAATCGAGGCCCGTATTGCCCACCCCCGCATATTCCACAAACTCATCGTCCTGTCCCTGATACCCGGCGCGGTAGGTGTTGAGCGGATTGTCGTCCTGAAAATTCGCCTCGACAAACCAGCGTTCCCGAATCCAGAGTGCCAGCGTGAGGTCAACTTCCTGCTCGAACAGAAACGGACTCCCGACAGACGCGACGGCGAGGCCAAACGGCGAATTGGTAAGGCCCCACGTCAGCGAGAGCGCCGGATTCCAGAACCCGTGGATCTCCAGCGAAACATCGGAGTCACCGATTTTAAGGCTCGTCAGTTCCGCCGGATCCTCCTCAAGAATAGCGCGGCGGGCTTCGTCAACATCAAGGGTTCGCGGCGCTTCTTCCGGCTCCCCTGAATCGGGAGGCGGCTCTTGCGCGGCAAGCAGGAGTGGAAAAAACAGGGCCAGCGCGAGCGCGAGGGATTTTTTCACGTATAGTATATAATCGGCAGGGGGTGCCCCTTGCCCCTGCGGGGAATTGAAAAGGGGAAATAGATAATGGAAAACGAGTGCGTGTTACTGCGGGCGAGCCGCCTGTCATTGCGCGCTACGGGGAATTGAAAACGGCGCGTGAACCACGAATACTCTATGTTGTTTTGTAAAAGGGGTAACCTATATCCGGCGGGATAGCGGGGCCTCGGCCGATTGTTTTACCAATTCAAATCTGAAGTGCGAAAAATTCATTCGCCGGTTCACATCCGAAGGGCGCATCAATGCTCCGAAAAGACCTCGTTTGGGATACGGTATCCCAAAGACTTGCGGGGACGATGGGCATGAACCTTGATTTTTTCAACTGTCATGCCGCTCTTGAAGCGCGCGTCTCAAAGGATGTCCATTTGATGTTTCCCCCAGTAAAGGCCGTCATGCTCTTGGAACGGTTCCCTTCATTTGACATATCCTATAATCTTTTCAACCACCTCTTCGATGCTGAGATGGTCCGTCTCGATGATCACATCGGCAAAGTCATAGCGGTCGTTGTCGATGTTGTAGAGCGCGAGGTACCGATCGTGGTCGTGCCGGTCGCGGGTTTCGGTAAACCGCGCCTTTTCCGCCAAATCGCCGCCTTCCCGCTTGACGATCCGGGCCGCACGCACGGCGGGACTTGCGCGAAGATACACCTTCACATCGGCATCCTTCAGCATCCAGATGGCGAGTCTGCTCGAAAGCACACACCCGTCCGCTTCCCGCGCAAGCGCCACCTGACGCGCATCGACTTCCCGGTCCCAACGGTCGTCAACCTGCGCCATCTCAAGGGCCTTTTCAAAAGGAATTCCCCGCTGCTCGGCCAAATTCCTGAACGTCCAGTTGATAAACGTGAGCCCCCGTTTCGCCGCGAGCAATTTACCGACACTCGTGTTGCCGCAGCCGGATTTCCCCGAAATAGCGATCTTTACCTTTTTGTTTGGTTGACCTTTCTCGTTCCCCGATTGCCGTTCATCGTCCCTCATGCGACCTCCTCGTTTTGTAACCCTTCAGTTGGGGGATGGCTCCCACTGTCAACAACTTAAGAATTTTGGTCCGCGAATGGCGCGAATAAATACGAATAATATATACCCATCAGCGCGTATTCGCATACATTTGCGTACATTCGCGGACAAAAAAACTATTC
>JAISZQ010000201.1 GCA_031269165.1 Spirochaetaceae bacterium | reverse complement strand
GCGCCACCCACCGCGTCACTCAGATAGTTTGCGATAAAGGCAGAAAAAAGTTTCTCCACTTCTTTCGATTCCTTTTTGCCCACCTTCGCCCAGTCCACATCGGCGTAGCGGGTGTCGCTCCCCTTTTTAAGAAAATTCTCGTCCGGCAAGGGAAACCGTGCGAACACCGCTTTTGCGGGCACCTTCAGTTTTTCGTTGCCGCAAAACTTGAAAACGTATTCTTTCGCTTTTACCCTGAGACTCTTAAACACTGCCATATCAATACTCCTTATACTCCTTCAAATGATAGACTATTCTCGCCCTGCCGATTTTCACGTCCACAAGCATTTACGCCATCCGGTATATGCGCAGCCAGCCGGAGGAGGTTCCCTTCACGCCGGAGCCGCCGTCTCCGCCTTCATAGCCGCCGTCTCCGCCGCCGCCACCCTGATATGATATACCATATAACACCGAAAGCGAGTTCTGTGCCACCGTTCTGCTGGAGCCGCCTTTGCCTTCCCCTCTGGATTCGCCGTTGCCGCCGTTGGCGCCGTATGCGCTGTAGCCGCTGCCGTTTCTGCCCCCCACGCCATTGCTTCCACCTGGAGACCCGCCATAGGTTGAGGCGCCTGTGCCTCCTTTGCCGTAGCCCCCGGCACCGCCCCCGCCGTAGTTGAGGCCATAGCTACCACTGCTGCCGTTGACGCCGCCGCCGCCGCTACCGCCCATCGCGACAAAGAAGCCGAAACTCGCGCCGTAAACAGACGATGATCCCCCGGTTGCGCCCCCGCCGCTACCGCCGTCGTCGTATCTGAAGGTACCGGGACTGCCGTCTCCTTTCTGGTTTCCAAACCAAAATAAAAAACGCCTAAGTGCAGGATTGGAGGTTTCGGCTCCGCACCCGCGCTTAGGCGTTCTTCTCCGGCAACCTTCCGAAACTGCTGCCGTGTTCTCATGTTCAATAATGAGATTATACTATCTCATTAAGATTTTGTCAAGTAAAAAGCGATAAAATTATCTCTTTTTCTTAACTTTTTTTTCTTTT
Source organism: Spirochaetaceae bacterium (assembly GCA_031269165.1). GTDB lineage: Bacteria > Spirochaetota > Spirochaetia > Treponematales > Breznakiellaceae > JAIRNN01. The sequence goes on along the minus strand of JAISZQ010000201.1, from coordinate 3,405 downwards.
TACCGATAAATGAGACATGGAAGGTCTCACAATATCGGAAATGGCAACCATTCTCGGCATTAAGCCTCATTCGGTAACCGTCCGGCTTAACCGGGCTGGCATTAAGCCAATCACCCAAGAAGCCATCTACGACCCCGCCGCCCTTGAAACCATCAAGTCCGCCAAGCGGGGGCGCCCGTCCAAGCCCCTAAAAGCGGTCAATAAACCCCCGCGCCCGCGCTAAGGATTACGGGCGCGGGTTAGACGGAAAAACACAAGCGGTCGGGCTGTCCGGCTTCCATTCGCCGGAGGGCGGTTAATCACCCAACGGTGATTATGGTTCTATTATAATCATCATTCAATTATTTGTCAAGAGAAATATTCATTTTTTGATGATTTCTCCTAACTTTTTTTCATTTTTCTTTATCAACAGGCGAATTTCTTCGCCGTTGGTCTCATACGACACGATCACGTAGCCGTTTTGCTCCATCAAAAGCCCCAGTTTTACAAACGGGTCGTTGTCTTCTGCGTTCATTTATGCCCTCTCTCATTGTCTGTAAATAGTTTAGATTATTATCTAAACTTTGTCAAGTGCTTTGTCGACAAAAAACAAGATTTTTTTCAATTTTTTTTCAAAAACACTAAACAAATGTTTAGTACATGGAAGTCTTATTGTGGTTTCTATGGATAGAATGCCGATATTGTAGTTATGGAAGGTTACACAGCCTCGGAATTGGCAACACTACTGAATCTGCCTTTAAAGACGGTTCAAATGCGACTGCGGGCAAAAGGCATAAAGCCACTGTCCCACGAATGTGTCTACCCATCGGAATCTTTAGAATTGATTAAAGGTGTTGCTATGGGAAGGCCGCGCAAGAAGCCGGGAGAGAATTCGCCTCCCCAGCAGTAAAACCGCCGCTTGACATCAGTAGCGAAAGCGAGGTATGCTAAAGGCATGAAACCGAGAACAAGAAAAACCAATACCGCGCACCTCTTTTTTCAGGGCATGGGAACCATCGGGCAGATTTTCCCTTCTGTCCGCCAGCCCAGCCGTACCGATTGGGTTTCCGCCTGGCAGGGAGTTGGTGACGCTTTTGCGGCGACCGGCGATAATCTGCGCGATGCTATTGATGAATTCCGCAGCACCCGGGGAATCGGAGGGAAGTCCGCTCATGGCGCGTGAATCGGCAAGCATTGAAGAGCGTGTCCTTATCCGGCAGTATAACGGGCCGATTCCGCCTCCCTCCGATCTCAAGGAATTGCAGGTGATAAGTCCTGACTTCCCCGAGCGCGTAATGCGTATCGCCGAGGCCCACGCGAAAGTGGATGTCCAAACGAAGAACCGTGATTCGATAGCGTCCCTTGTTACACCGATAACCGCCCAGATAATAACATTCCTTTTAGGCATTGCGGGTATTGCCGGGTGCATATATCTTTCAAACGCGGGGCATGAAGCCGGAGGAATAGCCGCGATAGTCGGCAGTTTCTCGCCAATGGTCATTGCCGCATTGTCAAACCTCAAAAAGAAATAAACCTTTCCAAAAAGACTGGGTATATGATGAGTCAGCCCTCGAAATAGTAAAAAACTCTCCCGGCAGAGGCCGTCCCAAGAAGGACAAGCCGGAGTAGCCGCAACCCTTGACGGTTCCCCTCAACGCCGCTATCATAAATACGAGGAGTAGCGCATGGGCAATACAGACAACGACCACTGGAAACTCTACGAGGCAAGTTCCAAGCGCATAGAGGCCCTGAACCAGCGTCAGGGCGAAGAAGACGACAAGACCGACAAGTGGATGATGACCCTTGCCTCCGGTTCCTTCGGGCTGTCCTTTGCCTTTATAAACCAAATCGTTCCCGTAAACAGCGCCGGTCACATCGCCCTCCTTATAGCCGCGTGGTCGTGTTTTCTGAGCGTGCTCGTTCTGGGGATCATCGGCTTTGCGGTCAGTTCCTTTTGCCATTCCGCCCTCGCGAAAGAGGAGGCGGAGATGCTTGCCCTCAAGTACAAGGGCGTTGACGCCGAATATAAAAACAGGAGCATATTCTTTGGCGCGAACGCGGTCCTCGGATACGCTTCAATCCTGTTCTTTATAAGCGGGTCAATATGTCTCATTCTGTTCATAGCGAAAAATCTCCTGTAATCGCCGCTTCCGAAAAGCTCAAAAACGCGGGCAAGCGTCCGCCGCCGTCCCCGTCCGCTCCTACGCCGCCGCCAGCAAAACCGGTACCGCCTCCACCCAAGAAGTAGCGTTCTCTATTTGCCCCTTTTGTCTAAATATCTTTGCAAAATTCTCCTTTTTCAGTTTTTTTGAAAAATTTCCGATAAAGAGGTATGACAGGCAGGGAACTGGTAGAGAGGATAGACAGCGAGCTCGCAAAACGCGGAGAGAAGAGGCCCGAATTAGCGAGGGCGGTCGGGCTCTCGACCCAGGCGTTTACCAATTGGTACAAAAAAGGCAACTTTCCGAATGCCAATACAGCCCTGAACATCGCCGAATATCTAGGCGTTTCGGTCTACTGGCTCATCACCGGCATAGACGAGACGGGGCTTTCTCCATGCGAGCGTGAGCTTCTTAATAAGTACAGAGTGCTTGATGTGCGCGGCAAGCGGACGGCGATGGCCATTATCGATACGCTGATAAAAGAACAGACGGGGTATGCGGACATGGAACAAGCGGAGGCGTTTACTGTCCATGAGCCCGAACCGGCCTACGGAAGTGCCGAAAACTTTCCCCAAGCGGCAAACATTCGCTACCAAGACCCGCCAATCCTTGACGACAATATCGCGTCAATCGTGGACATATTTCCCGTTCCGTACTATGGAAAGACTGCCGCTGGAAAGCCCATCAACATAGAAGCCCAGCCCGGACAATGGCTGCCCGTCCCGGAGGAGTTGCTAAAAGGCAACAAGTCCGAATTTTTTGCAGTCAAAATAAAGGGGCGTTCTATGACCGAGGCAAATATCTTGAATGACGACTTTGTGGTAATGCGCCGTGCCGAGGCCCCCGAAAACAACAAGATAATGCTGGTGCGCTACGGAAATGAGAGCACGGTAAAGAGGATAAAGATTTTAGACGACCAGCGCGTCCTGCTATGCTGGGAAGATGGAAGCGGGACAACGAAGCTGGTAGATTCCGCTGATTATGAAATTCAAGGCGAATATGTCTTTACCCTAAGAAAATAGGACAAAGAATTATCTGATTATATCAATAAATAAAACAGGATTATCTGAATAAAAATTCCGAAAATATATATTATGGAAGTCAAAGGTTGTGATATAGTAAAGCGTATAGATTCACGGCTCAGGGCAAGGCGCGAGTGCCGTAAACACTTGGTTAGTGTGGCAGGGATAAAATCGGTTCAGTCGATAACGGACTGGAGCAAGGGACATATCCCCGCCGCAGACAAAGTGCTTTGTATAGCCGA
>JAISZQ010000193.1 GCA_031269165.1 Spirochaetaceae bacterium | reverse complement strand
ACTGACTTTCAGTTCCTTTGCCGCCTCCGCTATCGTCTTGTGTCCCCGCTTTACCATCTCCATCACTTTCCCTCTTATCAGTTCCTTTTGTCCCATCGGCAGTCTCCCCGCCATTTCGTCCTCCTCCCGCTATTCTACCTGATGGGACATTTCTATTGCGTTTATATGAGGACATTATCATTGCGCTTCAACAGGCCCCCTTTTTCCCAGTACCGCCATCGGGGTTGAAGACTGAACGGCCCAAGCGGGACAAACACTAATAGACTACCATTAAAAATGCGAATCAAGGGTAGGCACCTGCGGTGGGCCCTAGGGGAGACATCCCCGTCATTGCGAGCGAAGCGCGGCAATCCAGTGGGAACGCCCTCCGTCTGGATTGCTTCACCCTGCGGGTTCGCAATGACGATGGTTCCCGTTATTGCGGGCGGGCCCCCTTCCAGAACGCAAACGCATTCCAGCACCAGAACGCGAACGGATTCCAGTACTGGAATGTCCCCGGCGGTGGAGATGAGCGCTCCCCTTGATTCGCATTAAAAGCACTCCTCAAAATCGAACTTGCGGGAAAACAAATAGCGTTCATGTATGCCGCTCTCAAACCCGAATTTGTTTGTTGATTTGTCTTTCGCGTACATACGGTAAAACGGAAGCCGCCTTACTTCGCTGTCGAACAGCAGGAAAAAGGGGAATCCCTTCGCTATCTGACCGGGATAGGCCGCCTTTATCTCGCGCATCGCCTCACCGCCGATTTTATACCGGGTGTCAAGGCCTACCGAGCGGAAATTATACCCTCCGTTGCCCGCTATAATCTGCCCCGACAGGGTTTTAAGGCTCTTCTCCGTGGTGTTGAACGAGGGCTCTTTCGCCAGCGCCGTTCCGAGAGAAACTGCCTTGCCCGCCGCGAACCTGCCGATATACGTCCCGCCTGCGCACTCAATGGTAACCGCGCTCGCGGTTACCGGAGGGACTTCATAGAGGCCGCTTCCATCGTAGGAAACAAGAGCCTCATCCCGCATATTCGCAACAGGAGCGTCCGGCAAAAACTCATAAACAAAATCGTCCGGCCTGTGATACGCGTTGCCGCCGAAGACAGTTATCGCAAAACTGCTTTCCGGGGTTGCCGCCGTCATATTGTTCAAAATATACCCGTCGAAAAGAGTCCATGTCAGGCGGATTGCTTTCGCGTCCGTAAAGCCTATGCCCACCGCGTCAATGGAGCGGGGAAAATCAAACGTGACGGTAACCGGGTCGGAATACTCAAGCCTGTCTGCCAAAGCGGGCGTTTTCAGGGAATCCGGGGCATTTGAGTTTTGAATAACATCATAAAAAAGGACTTTCATCTAATACCCCTATGCCACGGCCATATTCCACGCGGGGGAAATTTCATAAATGTCCCCGCTTCGTAGTTTCTTGTTCACAAAGTCAACAAACACCTCGCCATCAAGATATATCATGGTACGGCCTCCGCTTTCGCTCTCCGACACGCCGCCCCGGGGGGTGATGTCCGCAACCTCGCCATGATTCACGCGAAGGAGGCCCCCGTCCACGCCGGAAGCCGTCTCCGGCACAACAAACCGCCCGCCTGTTTCCGCCGAGGGGATGGGGGTTCTCGCTATGGCAATCTCCTGCGCGAGCCCGGCGATTCCCATAGCAACCGCGTTCGCTATCGCTATCGGCCTCGGCACCGGATCGGCAAGCGCGTTTGAAATTGCCATTGCCGTATTGATGGCCGCCTGTGCCATGTCCACTACCTTCGCCGCCTGTGCCGCCGCCGCATTTTCTTTTCCCGTTGCCTTAATCAACTGCGACATTGAACCGGCAAGGTTACCGGCGGCACCTAGCCGCTGTTGAAACAGTGCGCGTTCCGCTGTTGCGGCCTCTTTTTCTATCTCGATCTTCGCTGAAGCATACCGTTTGTCACTTTCCAGCATTTCAAGGTTGATCCGCTCCTCTTCAGCCACCTTCCATTCATTGTCAATATCGGTCATTTCCCGTATGGCCGCGATCTGTTCCTCAAGCGCCGCTGTTTCAAGCATGTGATACAGGGCTAAATCCTCGAGCCGCTGTTCGTAAGACTGCTCTCCGACCGCCTTTTCCGCTTCATGCCGCCTTGTGTAAAGATCAATCAGCTGATCTCTCTCCGACACCATATCCTCAAATTCTTTTTGCCGGAGGGCTTTCTCCGCTTCCCGCGCCGCCGCCGCCTCTTTCGCTTCCTTGTCCAGAGCCTGTTTTTGTAAATCAGCCGAAGCGTCAGACAAAGCCCGCTTTTCGTCTTCAGTCAGTTTCAGGCTTTTGCGTATCCGCTGTTCCTGCGCCTCTATCGCCGCTACCCTTTCCTCGCCGGACAGTTTTTCCATACCGGCAATGCTGTTAAGATATGACGCGAAGGCGGCCTCGTTTTCCGAAAAATTTTGTTCCGGTGTTAATTTTATCCCTTTCAGTTTTTCAGACAGTGTTTTTTCGATTCCGTCCGCTATATTGCCGCCAGTTTCTTTACCGGTTTTCACGCCTTCTTTAGGCAACGCTTTAAGCGGCTTGGTAATGAACTCCCCGAAATTTATTAATACCACTTCTTCGCCGATACCCCTGTAAGCCGACACTATGGCCGCCTTGCTTTGCTCCGCGTGTTTTTTCATTTCCGCTAACGCGGCTTCTTGAGTGGCCAGTGTTCTTTGCGCCGCTTCTTTTTGCACCCCCATAGAATTTTCAGCCACGTATTTTGTCGCCTCTATTTCTTTGTTGCGTTTTTCCAAAGCCTCGGTTTCCTTTTTATAAGCGGCAACCATCCCGTCTATCGTGTCTTTTGATTTCTGCTTGTTTAGCTCTTCCACGACCCTTTTCGCGTCATCTACCGAGGTCTTGTACGCTTCTATTTTCCCAGTCAGTTCAGGATATAACCTTATCAGTTTATCCGTTGTGTCGGCGTCTATCGTTTTCGCGTCACCAAGACCTTCCAACGCGGTGACGGCCTCTGAATGGATGTCTTTTTCTTTGGCGAGCTCATTGTTCAGCGTCCGTACTTTGTTGGATGACTCGTCCAGATATTTAACCAAAGCGATAAACGCGGGAACCGCCACCGCCGTAACAGCAACCGCGACCGCGCCGATAGGGTTAGCCTTCATTGCTGCCGTCAGCCCCTTGAACGCCGCCGACAAGGTGTTTATAACCGCCGCCCCCTTTGACACGGCAAGAAACGCCGCCAGCCCCGAAGTAACACCCGCCAGCGCGTAGCCCACGCCCTCAAGAAGCCTCTCAAGATTGTCACCTTCGCCTACCCAATCGGAAAACTCCGCGACCGCGTCCGCAACCGCGCCCGCCGTCTCTTTTAACTCCGGGAGAAACTTCGCCCCAATCTCACCAGCCAGTATATTTACATTTTCCTTTATGCCCAGCAACCGCATATTAAACGTGTCGGACGAGTTCTCCATCCCGTTGAAGAAAATGCCCCCCTCGCTGGTCATCTGTTGAAAGGCCCCCGTCAAATCGGCCGCCGTTATCTCGCCCGCGCTGGACATCTCAAAGAGTTTTTCCGTTGTAACGCCCAGCTTTTTAGAAAGAACGTCAAATATCGGCACCCCCGCGTTTGATATGCGGTTAAGTTCCTCCATGCTGGTCTTGCCCTTCATCTGAACCTTCGTGTAAGCGTCCGTGAGCGTCTCAAGTTTCTGGGCGTTGCCCCCCGCCGTGTCGCCGATCATGCGGAACGCCTTTACCGCCGCGTCACTGTTGCCCTTGAACAGGGGAAGCAGTTTGTTCATGGATCCGCTTATGCTATCGATCTCAAAGGGGGTGGTCGCGGCTTCCGTGTTTATGCGCTTCACCAGTGCCGCCGC
>JAISZQ010000187.1 GCA_031269165.1 Spirochaetaceae bacterium | reverse complement strand
GCCCTCGTCGCCTTCGCGCTCGCGCGCATCATCGCGAAGAAGACGCGGCGCATCCTGAACCGCGAAACGGCCTTGCAGCTCGGGGTCTTCGCACTGGTTTCTCTGCTGCTGTTCGCCGGGCTGCGTCTGGACCTCTACGGCTACGAGCGGCGCGTCCCGGACGCGTCCCGCGTCTCGTCCGTCGTCCTGTCCCCGCCGATTCCCGTTCTCGACGCGATCATCCGGTTCGGCGAGGGTTATACCTTCCGCGAGGCGGCGAACATAGAGGCCGTGACGGCCTTTCACAGACGCGTCACGGAGAACAGGGCCGCGCTCAGGGCGGTGTTGGCCTCCCCCTATGCCTACGGCCCGGCCTACGTGTACAACACGACGCTGCGCTACGCGTTCTCGGGCGCCGGGTCCTCCCTGAGCAGGAGCTACGGCAAGCTTCCCGCCGACTTCTGCAAAGAAGACGCCTCCCTGCGCGCCCTTGTGGAGTCCGAAGAATTCCGCGCGCAGAACAGCTTCGAGAACCCCGCTATCGGGAAGATAGAGAGTATTTCCGTCTCGGAGAACATAATCGGAATGGAGTCCATCGTCCTTTCCTCCGACGCGTACGACGGACTCACGGACGCCGTCGACAGGGACCTGCGCCTTTTGGACTACGACCGGTTCTTCGACCTGACGCAGCCGCTCGCGGTCATTGACGTGAGCAGTCGCGTCGATGACGACTCGCGTTGGTTTTCCTTGTCCGTATCCCCGCGCTTTGCGAACACGGTCGCGTGGCTCTCGGAAAACGGATATTACGACAGGCTTACGGCTTGGCGCGACTCCGTGAAGAGCATCCGCCTCGTGCATTACACGGCGACGCGGGACCCTGCGGACCGCTTTCGCCGCATAGGGTCGGAAGAGGAAATCGCCGTGTTCCGGGACCCCGAATCGATTCGCGCCGCCTTGGAAGGGGCGGAGTCGGACGCTTGGGACCAAAACGATGTTTATCGCCTGTATTTTTCCTTGGGCCCCGACACTTATTTCGGCGGCGCGGAGGGGGTGTACGGCGGACCGGAGACGGCGGACGACAAAGTGATCCACGGACAAGAGCGTGTGCTCTTCCTGAATCCGGGCAACCCCGCGCTCGACGCCCTGCTCGCGGCCGCGGGACGGCAGCGGTAGGCGCGGCGGGTCCGGAGGTGGGGCGGCGGCTTTGGCAAGAACCGTCGCCCCCGAGGACGGGAATCGTCCTTTGTGAAAAGCGCCGCACAAGAGCTTGCGGCAACGGGAAATGCGTTGCCTTTTCCCTCAGAAAACGTGCAAAAGCCTGTTCATTTTCCCTCGTAAAACGTGCAAAACGAAAAATTGGGACGGTTCTATATTGTCCCGCATCGGGGTGAAATGCGACGATTTGGGACGAGAAACCGTTCCCGAGTAAGACAAAAAAGAACCATCCCATTTTTGTCCGCATACTCATTTCCGTTTCCAAACGAAGAGGCCGCCTCTTTAATTTAGAGACAGCCCCCCGTTGAACCTGTTTGCGTAATAAAAGCCCCGAAACGCTATAAGCAGCGTTTTGAGGCTCCCAATTAAGGTTCGGTTCAAATGATTGGCACGAGCAGATGCGATTCCCCGAAATAAATCGAGTGCGTTACCGTCCGCATAAACGGAAGCAAGTATATTCCATTTCTGACCATCGCACTCCGCATGTCATCCTGATTCCTGATAATTACTTGCATTGAATGCCCCTTCAAAAAGACATTTGCCGTCGGCAACAGAGCGATGTCATATCGGGTATTCTCGCCGGGGACAACCGGAACAGGCTCTTGGCGAAGATGAACCGGTCTGTACGGTTTTGACTTTTCCTCATCCAGTGCTCTGAATTTCGCTTTCAGTTGACCCGAGCTTATCAAACGAGCGTCGCCCTGCGGATCGATATCAACCACATCGACCATCCAGTTCGTGTCGTCGATGTCTAACGCGGCATCCAGACAGAGCGCCGGATTACCGATCACCTCGGTATCCTCGGTAAACGGCTCCGTGCTGTATCTCAGGCAATAAACCTTCGGATCGAGGTATGGCGCCGGTTGCGTAAAGGTCTCCGGCTCACGGTCCCCTTGTACGGGCTCGGTTTTGAGTCCGCCATGAGGATGCAGAAAGAACTTCGTCCACTTTGTCCCGGCTACCGGCCACTCATTTTCAAACTTCCATTTGTTTATACCCATGACAAACAGTTTGATATTGGGCTCGTCCATAATGCCGTTGTCCGCACCCTTGACCCAGTGATCGAACCAGCGCAACGCTTCATCGTGATACCATATATAGGGGCGCGCCGGGAACATGGGAGGATAAACAATCATCTTTTTTTGATCATCCGTTAAGTTGGCTTTTCTGTACGCTTCAAAACTTCCCCACTCGTAAAGACGGTTGTTCCAGCAGGTTCCGATGTACATCGGTACCTGAATATTTTGAAGGCCGTTGTCCAACGGCACCGGGTGTTTAAAATAGAGCAGATCGTCGATGACCGAGGAACTTGCCGGATATCTGACCTCGGAATAATATTTCATATTGTACTTGACGTCAGGATCATCGAGAAGCTCTTGTTGTTTTTCCTTGAATTCCTCTTTTGAATACATGGAAAACGCTCTTGGTTGCGCAATATTCTCCGGTTGCGTATAGGATACGGGCGGCAAATGATCGTTGGCGTGTGCACCGGTATGGATCTTAGACAAAATCGCGTCCCAAATTCCGGTGAAATCCTCACCGGCAAACGGTTCCGGCGCCTCATCGGGCCGCAGGGCGAAGAGGTGGGGCGACGGTTCCTGCCCCGCTTGAAGCTGCGCTCTGGAGTAGGAGGACGGCCCCATCATAACGACCTTGCCGTCGCACCAGGGCTGCCCCGCAATCCATTCCACAGCATCATAAATATCTTGTCGGCTGTGGAGGGTCGGGTCGCCCAGGTTTTTGCCCTCGGAATTGCCAATGCCTCTCGGCTCCGCTATGATGTGGATATATCCTCTCGGAACGGTATAATTATAGTTACAGGCTTCCATACTGCCATCCCAGAACGGACTGTCCCAATACAGTTGCGGCGTGTCCGCCATCCACTCCACGCAATCCTGAGAGTCTTTGCCCCACTCGCCCCAGCAGAGGATAACCGGAAATTTTTCACCCTCTGCATCGGGGTGGTAAACGTCGATCGCCACGCGCACTCCGTCCCGCATGGGGACCATTATGTCTTTCTCGACCTTCACCTTGTATTTCGGTTCCGCAATTTCGGACTTGATAATCTGGGGGTAGCCGTCGAAATAAACGCCTTTTGTTTTTGCACCATACGGAACAGCTTGCGCCGACGGGACAAAACCGCACAAAACCTTTTGTATTTCGTCTGCCGAGTATATACTTGCCCGTGATTTACTGCTGTTTGAATTCATTTGAATAGCCTCTCTTTCCGTTTGGATTACAGTTTTAGCGCCTTGACGACTTCGGGAGCGGCCTCAGCCCTAAAGCGGGCCACGCGCTCCTCGCCTTTTTCTGTGACGGTCAGAACGCCGTCCTTCACCGTGGCCATCTCCAACAAAACCAACTCCTCGATAAGCGGTTCTATCATTTCCCGCACCAGCGGCGGGTAAATCTCCATAAGCTCAAAATTGTCATACATATTGCCAATCTCGTGAATCGGCACGGAACCGCCTTTTTTGGCCGCTCTGTCCATTATGGTCATCTGCCTTCTGAAATACGGCGCATCCATGCCCGTGTCAGACAGGTCAATGACTTCCAGTCTGAAAAGGCCGCTGCTCCTCTGATCGGGACATAGCACACTTATGTCTTTCGCCACGGTCCTTTCCGGATGAGGCGGCCAGTTAAAGGACTTGGGGTCCTGCAATTGGCGCACATGATAGGGAGGCTCCTCAATCGTTTTCAACACATTTTTGAAACCGAATTTGGTGCCGTCATATACGCTTTTGTTTTCATCGGTTACACTTGGGGGAGAGTACCAGAAGGGATAGTAGTGGCCGGGATCAACATAACGCGGTCCCGCCACATGCATGTTCATGGCTTTTTCAGCCAGCGGCGGCAGAAGGTCGGGGCAAATCCGACCGTGAACACGTTCCCCGTCAAAAATTATTTCTTCGCCCAATTCATAGCAAAAATGGCACGGATATCTTTCAATGTTTCCCAACCAAGCCACCAACGTGGCTTTTACTTTAAATGGCATATTGTTCATCCTTTCTTGATTTTGTATCCCATGTGTATATTTGTTGAGCCTTATATAATCTTAATTTTCTATGTCCGCAGGATCAGCCTTGGGACTGAGATCCATGGTGGCGAACATTATGATAGCGATGACCGCACATACGGCGAAAGCGATATACCCCGCGAAATAAGCGCCTGTAGTCGCCACCGAGATGGCCAGTACGACATAGCACAGGGAACGAAACACGCCGGTAATGGTGAAGATGATTGGAAAGGCGATGACAGAACCCTCGCGGCCGAAGATCTGCGCCGTCATGGATGGGGGATAATTATTGGAACCGCCCAGAGAGAAGCCCATCATAAAGACGAAGATGTAAAGCGCGATGGCACTGGGAATCAGGTACATGATGATGCCTACCACCACCCATACGCCGTAAAAAATGGCGGATTTATGTGCGCCAAATTTCTGATCCAGGTATCCGCAGGTATAGCTGCCGATGACGCCAAGAAGGGAAGCGGCGGTCATCATGCCGATCGCTTGGGGAGGCGTAAAGCCGCGCTGTATTACGGTGGGGATAAACTGTGAAACAAAGCCGATTGTGATCATACCGTAGAAACCGTTGGCAATACCCATGGTCCAGGTTTCCTTTTGCTTTAACACCAAGGAACGTGTCCAACCGGTATTAAGCTTCACTCCGTCTTTGCGGACGGCGGTTGGATCATTATCCGGATAAGCGCCCACTTGCTCCGGATAATCCTTGACAAAGAAGTGCGTTATAATGGCGAGTACAAAGAAGCAACAACCAAAGGCGATCAGAGCGTTGCGGATACCGCCCAATAAACCGACCAGAGCCACGATAATAAGCACGATGGTGCCGGAGGAAACATTTAACCCCATGGTGGCCCAACCGATGGCAATGCCCTTCTTGCGGGGGAACCAGTTGGTGATGATCATATTGCCACCCACCAGCTGCATGGTGTTCATCAGGCAGACCATCACGACGAGGGAAACGGCATAGCCCATGAAGGTGTTGGCTGTACCCCACCAAATAACGGAAAGACCCGCCAGTATGAGTACGATCGTCTCCGTTTTGGCCACGCCGAGCTTGACCACGACGGCGCCGAAGAATAAGCATACCGCAAGGGCGATGAGACCGGCGGGGGTGGAAATAGCCAACATGGCAGCGGGGTCCCAACCAAATTGCGCGGCCTGCATGGGAATGACCGTATTCAGCAGGCTGTTGGTGGCGGCGCCGTAAAGATAGAAGCTGATGAAGGAGTAGAACACAATCCACCAACCTTTGGCGCCGAAGTTACTGCGCGCGTCATGGCTGATGCCGATCGTTTTTGCCGGTCTGTCGGTTTTCTCAGGTTGATTGCTCATTTTTACACCCTCCTTGGTTAAAGTTCATTAAAAATTTTTAAATCAGCCAGTTTGGGCAGAGTGGCGAACAATTCGTCTCCCTTTTTCTCCGGGTCATAAGGATTCCAGTATTCGGAAGGGCCGTCCGCCATCTTGCCGGAAACTTTTGAGAGCTGTGTGCCCACCGCCTGCTTAACCCAGCCTTTTTCGTAGGGGGTGCGAAACATCGGTACAAAGGCGTGATGCAATATCTTCCACTGACCGTCCTCGCGTACATAATCGTCCATAAAAGCACCCCAAATCCACAGGGCTTCACGGGTCTGCGGATCGGTGGCGCAACCGGGTGAGAGCGCAACGGATTTGGCGAATTGCCTGTCCTCTGATATTTCGATCACCGGATTGCCGGCCAAATGCATGGTAAACGCGCCCGGCACCTCTTTGATAAAACTCATGAATTTTCCGAAAAAGAGCTCATCAATATGTTCCCCGCCGCGGTAAACGCCGCTGTCCGAAGCCTGAATCGAAACATCGTCCCTGTTCTTGGCGAAGCACTCTTCATACACATTTGCAAAATCCATGGTTGTGAGTTGATAAATGTACTTATTGAGTAACTGTTGAATTTCTGTTACGTCGATGGTCCACAGTAAGCTTTTTTCCATATCTTCCGTCATAAAATCACCTCCTTACACACTTAACACATTTAACACACTTTTTTGAACATACTTTAAAAAATGACTACCCGGCCGGCCGATAATATGATATACTGACATAAAACAGTGAGCCCACGGGCCTTTACCTTGAAATCACAGGGGTTACGGGCTTTTTTGTCGGCTTGCTTCCGCAATTCAAGAATATCATTTCGGAATGATTTTGTATATATTCACACATTTAATAATGTAAATCCATGGTTATACACATTGCTGAATTTGTACAAATAATTTCGACAAGTGTCAAAGAATTCAATACGTTTTCCATGTACGATAAGAAGTGTTCTGCGGCTGTTTAGATGATACAGCAAATACAAAACTTACCTAAGGTGGCCGGTCACATGGTGCATAAACCCTCCGCCAAACAGGATACGCGGGAAAACATCAAGCACATGTTTTTATCGCTTTACAAAAAAAGGCCGCTGTCGCAAATATTTGTGAGCGATCTGGTTAAAGCATGCGATATTTCACGCGGCACCTTTTATTTTTATTTCAATGACATCATCGATCTGTACCGCGAATGCGAGCAGGATATTATCGACGAAATGGAAAGCAGCCTTAATGATGTTATACTGAGTACGGTGGGAACCAATTACGAGCAGTTTGTGAATACATATGCGAAGCATCTGAATGATTTAAAAGGAAATATCGAAATATATCATATTTTGCTGAACGGTTCTGAAAGGGCATCGTTTCGCAAGACTTGGTTTGAATCCGTCCGCCGCAATTATCAGCATTCCATGACCTTCTCCTCTGTCACCGCGCCCGCCAAAAGGAATAATCTCGCGATCTTTTTCGCCGGCGGTATAATCGCGGTTTTGAGCGAGTGGGTGTTGAACGATTGCAAGGAGCCGGAAGAGGATATTGCCGCCATTGTTGCGCGGATCACTTTTCAAGGCGCTTTCCCACCCCCCCCCA
>JAISZQ010000117.1 GCA_031269165.1 Spirochaetaceae bacterium | reverse complement strand
ATCGAGTGCGAGGAGGGCATCGCGATGGCGAGCAAAGTGTTAATGACAATAAGCCGGGACGAGGTTGAGCGGGCGCGGCTGGAGAGCGAATTCAAATACGAACTGGACACCCAGAGCCGCCTAACCTACGCCAGACAAGAGGGCCGACAAGAGGGTTGGCAGGAAGGCGAACGGAAAGGCCGCCGGGAAGGCCGACAAGAGGGCCGACAAGAGGGTTGGCAGGAAAGAAACAGGGAAATCCTACAGCTATTGGAATCAGGCTATTCGGCAGAGGATCTCAAAGAGCGCCTAAAAGCGGGAGGCGGAAGGTAAACGAAGGAGGGCATCGCGATGGCGAGCAAAGTGTTAATGACAATAAGCCGGGACGAGGTTGAGCGCGCGCGGCTGGAGAGCGAATTCAAATACGAACTGGACACCCAGAGCCGCCTAACCTACGCCAGACAGGAGGGTTGGCAGGAAGGCGAACGGAAAGGTCTCCGGGAAGGCGAACAGAAAGGCGAACAGAGGAAGGCGGCGGAAATACTAAGACTAATTAGTGCAGGTTGCTCATTGGAGGAGATAGAGGCGCGCCTAAAAGCGGGAGGCGGAAGGTAAACGAAGGAGGGCGTCGCGATGGCGAACGAAGTGTTAATTCTGTGAAAATCCGCCGCCATCTGGCAGTCCGTGGACAAGAATTCTTAAGTTGTTGACAGGGGGAGACGCGGCAACTTGTTGCCGTTCCCCCTTTTGCTGAGATTTTGAACAGGCTCTCAAAATTGCCCCGCGTTTATTCTGGCGCCTCCCTGTTTTTCTCAACTTCAAGGGTAAAAGTGCCGATAATAGTGTTGGAGTCTTCATTCGCGGGTTATCGTACCGCGACAGAAAGAGAAGAAACGGCATGAAAAAAATCATAAGTCTATTTTTTATGACTATGGCCCTGCTCGGAGCCGCAAAAGGGGTCGGGGGAACGGCAGTCTACGCCCAGGATGTCGTGGGGTTTTCTTTGTCGCTGGGGGTGGAAGGCAACGGCTACAGCCCCACGTCTATGGGCTTCGGCGCGAGGGTCGTGGCCGACTACCGATTTGGGGAGATGCTGTCGGCGGGAACTTCGATCTTATTCGGCTTTGACGAAGCCTTGACAACGATGGAATTTTCGGGTAACATACGGTATTACTTCCTGCGGACTGAAGAAGGTTTGATAAAATACTATAACTGGATGTCAATTTTTCATCTTTTTCTTCAGGTGGAAGGAGGAGGGGCGATGTTAATATATAAAGACGACACTCTCCGGTCATATTTTATGGCGGGTGTTGTTGCCGGTTCCCGCATTGCGCTCAGCCGCTTTGGGTCATTTTATATCGAGCCCTATCTGAGGCTCGGGTACCCGCATATTTTCGGTGTAGGCGTGCTGGGGGTTTATCGGTTCCCGATAAAAGGAGTATCGTGGTGAAAAGATTTTTAATCGTAGGGCTGGTTCTCTTTTCGGCGGTCTTCTTCTTTTCCTGCGGTAATGCGTTGATGGAACTGAGCGAGAATGGCGGCGGCGGCAGTAGTAGCGGAGGCGATAATATCCCTGATAATACCCCTACGACGGTAAGTGATGGATTAACGAGTGGCTTACCCCTGACTTATATTGATACGAATGACCAGTTAAAGGCGATGCTTGGCGACCCAAAGCCTCATTTTTATATTCTTAGGGGTAACGGTGTTCCGAACAGGACGTTTACCATTGACATGTCTGCCTCCCAAACGTTTAGCGGAGGGGTGTTGACCGGGTGGTATAAGGATGAGACTCCCACCGGCAATAAATTAACGAAGATTCAGTCAGAATCGGGGAAAAGTCTGTTTACTCAAATGCATGGGGCAACGGTGTCATGGCTGAAGTTTGAAGCGACGATAGACGTCACCAAGTCAGGACCCGACACAGTAGGTATCGACTATCAGCATGCCGGTATTGTCGCGGGTTTGGCAACGAACACGAAATTTGAGCGTGTGTCGGTTTCCGGTACGGTTGTTATTGATGATTTTTCTTGGCCGCAGACCGTGCCGGTGCTGGTCGTAAAGAAGGTCTATACGGGCGGCATCGTGGGAAAAACGGAGGGGATGGCCACCTTCCAAAACTGTAGCGGAAAGGGGGTTACGGTGTCCGTATCAACGTCCGGTTCGTCGAGCGTTACCGAGGCGTATGCAGGCGGTATTGCGGGGCAATTAGCGACAGGAACTTTCGTGTCTACTCCAGTGACGGAGACCGTCGTTACCGCAAGCGGAGCACCGGATACCTATGCCGGAGGCTATGCCGGCGCGGTAAGCGTATCCGCGAGTGTTTATGATAGTGCACCAGTTCCTGTAGGCATTACCGTTACCGCTGAAACGGCGTACACTAATGGCAACGCTTATGCCGGAGGGGTTGCGGGGGAAACGAGCGGCACGTTCGGTCCCAACTGGCTTTCTGGATCCATTGATGTTACTGCGAAGGTTACATCCTCCACGGGCGATGCTTATGCCGGAGGGATTGTGGGGAAAACGGCGAGCGCGCTCAGTCACAACTGGCTTTCAGGATCCATTGATGTTACAGCGGCTTCCTCCACGGCTTCATCCACCACGGGCGAGGCTTATGCTGGAGGGATTGCGGGGCTTAGTGGGGGAACAATAGGAGAGAGTTTTGTCTTCAGTCCCTACAGCGTGAAGGGCGTGAACGCGAGCGTGGAGGCAGCCGACAGCGTCGCCGCCGCAGGGGGAATAGCCGGGAAAACCGAGGGCACGATTTCCAAGAGTTATGCGGTGGTATCGGTGGTAAACGCCTCTGCCGCTGACGCTTCGACGACGCCGCCATCATCACCATACGGAGCGATAGCCGGGGGGATAGCCGGAATAGGCGGCGCTTCCATTGATAATACGTTCGCGGACACCAAGGTTGACGCAAGAATAAATAGCAACACCAACAGCGTCCCTGTGTATGCGGGCGGAATCGTGGGGTATCTTTTGAATACTTGTTCCGTGCAAAATTCTTATGCGGCGGGTTCGGTTTTGGCACATACTGATACCAACAACACGGTATTTGCGGGCGGTATTGTGGGCTATTCGGCGATGACCGACACGGCTGTTGTAGCAGCGAATTCTGTCGCGTTCCAGGGGTATATCGGAACTGACGGTACGATGAATCGGGTGATTGGCGCGTATTCTTCCGGTGGTTCCCTTAGCAACAATTATGCGTACGAGAACATGACAAAATATAGCGAGGGAAGTCCTATTGGGGCTGGGGGTTCTGCGGACGCGAACGGCGCGAATATTTCCAGGTCTGCTTTTTCTGCGGGGACTGGTCTTTCTTCATGGGATTCTAGCATATGGGGCTTCTCCTCCGGCTCCTATCCCTATCTTCAAGGTATTTTCCCTCACTAGCCGTGAACCCCGCATGGGCGCGGATTTCCAACCCATGCCCTGCGAAATTGAACCAAAAGCCCGTGTCGGAGACCGGGAAGCCGTGAAGAAACGGCTTTTCGGCCTCGGCGTGGGGAACTGCCGGAAAGACGATTGTCTCGGGAAGTCCGCATCGGATTTCCCCGCGCGTCCGGCTTCAACCGTCATCGCGAGCAAGTCTCCCGTCATTGTGAACGAGCCCCCCGTCATTGCGAACGAGCCCCCCGTCATTGCGGGCAAGCCGCTCGTCATTGCGAGCGGAGCGAAGCAATCCAGGGTGAGGGTCTTTTCCCGTCTGGATTGCTTCACCCTTCGGGTTCGCAATGACAACGCTATCCCGTGATTGCGGGCAAGCCTCCCGTCATTGCGAACGAGCCGCCTGTCATTGCGAGCGAAGCGAAGCAATCCAGGGTGAGGGCATTCCCCCGCTGGATTGCTTCACCCTTCGGGTTCGCAATGACAACGCTATCCCGTGATTGCGGGCAAGCCTCCCGTCATTGTGAACGAGCCCCCCGTCATTGCGAGCGAAGCAAAGCAATCCAGGGTGAGGGCATTCCCCCGCTGGATTGCTTCACCCTTCGGGTTCGCAATGACAACCCCTTATCCGCATAATCCGCGCTAATCCGCGCAATCCGCGGTTAACCCTCATTCCATTCATTTACCATTTTCAATTCGCGCGAAGCGCGAGCAAGCGTCCCGCACTCTTGCATGGTTGCTTTTGACGCTTACGAGGGCTCACCTTGGGCGTTGCCTGACAAAACTTTTTTCGTGTTTTCAAACAGGCCCTCGTTTCCGTGATAAAGTTCGGCAATCTTTTTAATCTTTTCAATCTCTTCGATGAGGGCGGCACTCGACCGGAATGGGCTGCCGTCAAGTTGTTCCGGCAACGCGCGGATAAACGCCTCGTCCATAGAGTCCGAAAAAACAACCAGATGGGCAACTTTTCCTTCAATAACGTCGAAGTGCAGATCGACGCCGCCCCAGTCAAAGCGCGCGCTTGTTTCCATGCTGCACGCGGGGCTGTGCCCATACTTCCATTCCGGCGCGGCGAAACGGGCTTCCCTGTCGGCAAGGGCTGTCTTGTCAAAAAAAGCGTCCCCCAACGGTTCGAGCGTGCACCCATAGGCGTGTTCGACACTTTCGATTAACGCTTCGTTCAATGATTCAATCGTCAAAAGGCGGTTAAATTCGCTCAGGTTGACGATTCTGCTTTTGACGGACGCGACCCCTTTCGAGACGATTTTTTCTGGTGAGGGAGACAGGTATTTCTGGGCAAGCGACAGATCCGCGTTCACGAGGAACGTGCCGTGGTGCAGGGCGTTTTTCGTTCCCTGATAATAGGCGTGGCCCGAAAACTTTTTACCGTCTATTTCAAGGTCGTTCCGGCCCTTCATCACGGCGGCAAGGTTGCGCTTTTTCAAGGCGTCCAGCAGAACGGCGGTCTGGCGGCCGACATCGTAATCTTCTTTGGGAAGGATAAACGTAAAGCAGAGGTTTCCCAAATCGTGAAAGACCGCCCCGCCGCCCGACAGCCGCCTGGCCAAAAAGCCGCCCGCGTTTTCCAGTTCCGCCACACGGCATTCTTTCCACGCATTCTGATTGCGGCCGATGACGACAGTCCTTCGGTTCTGCCAGAGATAAAATATACCGCAATGCGGCGGCGCGTGTTCAAGCATAAACGCTTCACGGGCGATATTATGGTAAGGAACATCGCTCTTGGATATATGAAGGTACCATTTGTCAATCATGCGGACTTAAGTGTACCGGAACAAAGCGCGGGAGTCTATCCACTGTCAACAACTTAAGAATTTTGTCCGCAGATTGACGCGGATTTTCACGGATTTAATCCGCCCGTCATTGTGAGCGAGCCGCCCGTCATTGCGAGCGGAGCGAAGCAATCCAGGGCGAAGACCTTCCCCGGCTGGATTGCTTCGCCGCTTCGCGGCTCGCAATGACAACGCTCCTCGTC
The DNA here is from genome assembly GCA_031269165.1 of Spirochaetaceae bacterium. Classification (GTDB taxonomy): domain Bacteria; phylum Spirochaetota; class Spirochaetia; order Treponematales; family Breznakiellaceae; genus JAIRNN01. The sequence goes on along the minus strand of JAISZQ010000117.1, from coordinate 128 downwards.
ATTGCGAGCGAGCGGCACATTGCTGAGCGAAGCAATCTAGGAGCCTGTGGGACTTAGAAAATTTTCGCGCTTTTTTTCGCAAAAAATAGTGCAAAAACCCCGATAAATAAGCCGTTTTTAGTATTTTG
>JAISZQ010000242.1 GCA_031269165.1 Spirochaetaceae bacterium | reverse complement strand
ATTTTGTCCGCGGATTGACGCGGATTTTCACGGATTATACCCCGCTCGATCCGTGTTAATCCGCGAAAATCCGCGGACCTTTCTTTTCTTTTTGCTTAAGTTGTTGACAGTGGAAGGCGCGGCAACTTGCCGATTCCCCCTTTTGCTGAGATTTTGAACAGGCGCTTACTCGCTGTAGTGAATATCGGCTCCCAGCCCCGAAAGACGTTCCACGAGGTTTTCGTAGCCGCGTTCGATCTGGTAGATGTTGCGGATCGTACTTTTGCCTTGGGCGCAGAGGGCGGCTATGACCATTGCCATACCGGCGCGAACGTCGGGGCTGGTTAGTTCCGAGCCGCTGAGTTTTGACGGGCCCGATATGACGGCGCGATGCGGGTCGCAGAGGACGATACGCGCCCCCATGCGAATCAACATGTCGACGAAGAAAAGGCGCGACTCGAACATTTTTTCGTGGATGAGGACGGTGCCTTCGACCTGGGTTGCCGCGACGGTCACGGTACTCATCAGGTCGGGCGGAAAGCCGGGCCAGGGCGCGTCGTCAATCTTGGGAATCATGCCGCCTAAGTCTTCGTTGACTTTGAGGGGAGGGCGGGCGTCGATACGGAGCGTTGTCCCCTCGTGTTCCCAGACGATGCCGAGTTTGCGAAAGGCGGTACGCGCGGGCCGCATATCGGAAACCTGGGGGCCTTCGATGGTGAGGCACCCCCGTGCGGAGGCGGCGAGCCCGATGAACGACCCTGCCTCCATGAAGTCCGCGCCGATGGTGTAATCGCAACCGCCGAGTTTACGAACGCCGTGGATCGTGAGCACGTTCGAGCCGATCCCTTCAATACGCGCCCCCATACGTACGAGCATTCGGCACAGGTCTTGCACGTGGGGTTCGCTTGCCGCATTGGAGAGCACCGTCTTTCCCTCGGCAAGAGTCGCCGCCATCACGGCGTTTTCCGTTGCGGTGACCGATGCCTCGTCAAGAAAAATCTCCGTGCCCCGCAACCGTTTCGCGGAAAACTGGAACATCCCATTTATCTCAACCTTTGCGCCCAACTCGGTGAGGGCGAGAAAGTGCGTGTCGAGCCGCCGTCTCCCGATAACATCACCGCCCGGCGGAGGCAGTTCCACTTTCCCCGTCCTCGCAAGCAGGGGCCCCGCAAACAGGATTGAGGCACGAATTTTCGCCGCCTCAGACTGGGGGACCGCCTGAACCTTCACATCGCCCATCGTGAGCTTCCACGCCGCCTTTCCCGCCGGTTCCGCCGTCCCCCCCAGCGCGCGAAACACGGAAAGCATAACCCGGACATCCTCAATATCGGGAATGTTCCGAAGGACGCACTCGCCCTCCGACAAAACCACCGCCGCGATACACGGCAACGCCGCATTCTTATTTCCCCCAACGCTGATCGTCCCGTTTATGGGACGGCCTCCCCTGATAACATAGTGCGCCACATCAAACCTCTCTCTTATTGTCGGCAGATTACCACGCTTCTTCCACGCGAGCGGGGAAGCCCCCTGTGGGGGAAGGGAAAAGGGATAATTGAAAATGGATAATGAAAGAAGCGGGACCACATCCCCGGTCATTGCGCGCGAGCCGCCCGTGAGAGCAAAGCAATCCGGCGGGGACTGCCTCGTCTGGACTGCCTCGCCGACGGCAATCCACCGCCCCCTCTATAGTCGTCCTCTTTAAGAATACCTAAAAAGGGGGACTCCCTTCGCTCCGGCCCGCCGCTTGCGCTTAAGGTCCTTCGCTATCCCCCTCAGCGGGGACAAAACCATGCGGTGCATGGTGACCCACGCAAGCGTGGGTTTGGTGGGCGTACCTTAAGCAAACCGCAGGGTTTGCTCAGCGTCCACGGATGGACGCATTACTGAAGCACACCGTAGGTGTGCCACGCCCCGACCGGAAACCCGAAACAGGACGTTGAGGGTTGTAGGCCCGACCCCGAACCACAGCGGAGGCTTGCGTCTCGCAGGGTTTTTGAACAGACCCTAAGGAAAGAAACGGAATAACACTCCCATTATTGCGGAGCCGAGCCCGCCTCACCTCCACGGCAGACCGTCATTGCGAGCCCCCTGTCATTGCGAGCGAAGCGAAGCAATCCAGTGCGAGGGCCTTTCCTGTCTGGATTGCTTCGCCGCTTCGCGTCTCGCAATGACGGGGCCGCCATGTTCCTCGCAATGACAGCATTCTCCCTTTTCAATTTTCCATTATCCATTATCCATTCGCGCACCACGCGCTACCCCTCACTTGACCACGATGCGAACCTTGTCGCCATGGGCACCGATGACTTCTTGTCGCAGGGGGTGGACCATCAGATCCAAGCCTTCCAAGGGCAGCGCGCCCAAGAGAACCTCTTCCTCATCGGGAAGAAGCACTGCTTGGCAGGGGGTTTTGCGGTCTTCCCAATGGACCATCACGGTCTCCGTTACCCCGCTGGGAATCTTTACACCCCCGGCAAGCGCCGCCTCCCCGGTTTCCTCCAGCGTGAGCCCCAGCGTTTCGCGGGTTTTCTCGTTGATGACGAGGGTCGTCGCGCCCGTGTCCACTACGGCATTGACCGTGATCCGCCTCACCTGCTCCTGGGGTATATATCCCCGATCTGCGGAACCTTGATCCACGATGTTGACCAGCGTGATCTCCGTTCTCACTTCTCCCATATCGTTCTCCTTTATCAAAATGATGCATCCATGATAACGGAAAATGGCAAATGGATACTGAAGAGTCGTCATTACGAGCAGGTCACTCGTCATTGCGAGCGAAGCGAAGCAATCCAGTGTGGGGGCCTTCTCCTCTGGGTTGCTTCGGGCTACGCCCTCGCAATGACGGCATTCTCCCTTTTCAATTCTCCATTATCCATTCGCGCACCGCGCGTCCTTGCCTTCTTGGGGAATTTGGGGGTATAGTAGCGTGGTAAGCAGAGTTTGGGGGTAGCGTATGAGTGAAATAGTATTGCAAATACATGATGACACGGACTTTGAGCGGATTGTCGCCTTGCTTGCGCCTTTTATTAAAAAGGCGGAAATGAAGGCCACGGGAAAAATCTGGAACGGTAAGGCGGAGTGGCTCAACCACCCTGTTAAGACAAGCGGTTTTACACCCTTGTCGAGGGAAGAAGCCCATGAGCGATAAGGTATTCCTTGACACGAATATCCTGCTTTACGCAAAGATTGATGACGGGACGGCAAAGCACACCAAAAGCCGCGCCCTTTTAACTTCGGGAATAGTGGGAAAAGAAGTTTCGGTGAGTATCCAGGTTATTAATGAGTATTTTGTCAATGCCTTGTGTCAATAACTAGGGAAACGTTCACCCTCCGCGGGCAAGTTCCAGGTTTTTGCACTGGCGAAGAAGGAATCGTGAATAAGCCGTTTGGTAACCTGGGGCATATGTGATTTTTTGTCTCGCCAGTTCAAATCTGAAGTGCGAATAAATGCTCCGAAAAGACCTCGTTTGGGGTACGGTATTCTAAAGACTTGCGGGGACGATGGGCAAGAGCCTTGATTTTTTCAACAATCTGGTCAATACGCCGGGTGAACACCGCCTTATGAGGGCCGTACCGCCTTTTAAGATGGCAGCGGCAATGCCCCCCATAAGGCCGTGTTTACCCGGCTCAAAGATATACACCAACTGGTACGTTTTCGTGGAACGGGGGCTGTTTAGGGACCGTACCGGTAAGCGGCACGCCACCGTTGCGGGCGGGCATCCCGTCATTGACGGGCGAGCCGCCCGTTAGAGCAGGCGAAGCAATCCGGTGTGAGGGACTTCGTTGTCTGGATTGCTCCGTCAAAAACTCCTTGGGTACCATTTAGTACTGATAACGTGCCGGTACGCCGGTTGAGCAATCAGCAGACGGCACGTTGTCGCAGGATGGGACTGGACGGGCTTCTCCCAAGGCCATCGGCCGACTATGGCCCGCTGTCGCTGGCTGGAACGCATGAGGCTGTCTATAACTCCTTTCTGGCCGTAACCGGGGCAGGGCTATTGCATTTACTTTTTGAAGATGACGGAGGACATATAGTCAGGGTTAATGGAGGTGGCGAACCGCCGTTTGGGTCCAGTCATTTTCTTTTTGCCGGAGGGCCGGGGATCAGGAGCGGCCCGAAGAAGCGCCGGCGCTGTCTTTCGCAGGATATTCAGGTTCTCGGGCGCGTGGTTTTTCCCCGCCCGCGCCGCATCCTCCCGAAAAATCACGTCAAGGCTCCAGTGAAGATTGTTCTCTATTGACCAGTGCCCCCGAAGACTCTGGTAAAACTCCTCCGCTCCCATATCCGCGCTGCTGATATAATAATGCGAATCAAGGGTAGAAAGCGGCGACGGCGAGTCTGGCAAAGATAAAGGCGATAAGGCCGTTTTCAGAGCGGACCTTCGAGGCGGACTGGATATGAGTCTTTTCGTTAAGCC
>JAISZQ010000320.1 GCA_031269165.1 Spirochaetaceae bacterium | reverse complement strand
CGGGGATCTTTCACCCCCTCCAGTTTCTCCCTAAGCTCTGCTATGCCCTTTTTCCCCTCCTCTATTCTTTATTCTGGCCCTCCTATTCTATCATATAAAAGTAAATGCAATAGCCCTGGAAGTCTCCCCCTCGCTCCAAAGCCTTCGGCTTTTCCGCTACCCCCTCAGCGGGGACAAAACCATGCGGTGCATGGTGGCCAAGCGTTGCTTGGCTTGGTGGGCGTACCCCAAGCGTCCATGGATGGACGCAGGACTGAGTACGCCCCGGCTGGAAACCCGAAACAGGACGTTGAGGGTTGTAGGCCACCCCCGCAACGCCCCCGGCCCGCTCGCAATGACGCGGCCCGCTCACAATGACGAGGAGCGTTGTCATTGCGAGCCGCGAAGCGGCGAAGCAATCCAGCCGTGGAATGCCTTCACCCAAGCTCAACGCGGAGCGTTGAGCCGATTGCTTCGCTCCGCTCGCAATGACGGGCGGATTAAATCCGTGTCGCCATGTCTGGCGCAATCCGCATTGCCCTATATGGCACAAGCCACGGAAAAAATTCTTAAGTTGTTGATAGGGGGAGCACGCCACTGTCAACAACTTAAGGATTTTGTCCGCAGATTGACGCGGATTATACCCCGCTCGATCCGTGTTAATCCGCGAAAATCCGCGGACCTTTCTTTTCTTTTTGCTTAAGTTGTTGATAGGGGGAGCACGCCTCTTTGGGCGGGTACGGTGCAGAAAGCAACCGACGACGGCGAGCTCTCAAAACCCGTCCCAAAGCGTCATCAAGGCATTATAACGCCCGGCCCGGCCGGTTGATTTTCCGGCGCGCTGTCTTGAGGCGGCAGATCGTTTGGTTCCTCTTTTTCGGGCTGGTTCTCACCGGGCGACGGCCCATCGGTTTGACGGGGCCCGTCGCCCCCTTCTCCATGCGTCCCGCTTAGAGCAACCGGATCGTTACTCTCGCTTATGATGCCGAATACGACGGCTAAGATGATGTTTTTGATGTCGCGAGGAATAGGATCCGCTTTTATATGCAGGAGGGTTACATTTCTTATCCTGTTATATTGAACCCTCCGGCACTCGCCGTTCAAGCTGATAAGCTGGCCGCCGAGCATGAGCTGTATTATCACAGAGCGCGGCATATCAACTTTTCCCTCCATAGTAACCGCGCAGCCGTCATCCGATATATCGGATAACATACAGGGTTTGCCCTCAGCGAAAGTCCTCCCTACACCGTCGCCTATCGGATAAATATGCGCCGGTCTCTTCAACATCGTCCGTACCGAATTTCGTTTTTGCAAATGAGAAAGCGGGGCCTCATGACGCATCAACAACACAAAATCTCCGGTTTTTTCATCTTTAATTTCCCTCACGACGGTTGTGCTAAAAGAATATTCCCCCTCGTTTATTTTACGGAAAAACAGCACGAGCTTTTTCCCTTCCCATCTGAAATCTGCCGGTAACTCACGGACAATCGGTGAAAAAATGGCAAAGTAGGAATTATGCGGCACAACCTGCGTCGTAAAAATGCCCACCCCCGCCAACACGACCTGCACGTTTTGTCCGGCAGGTATCTCTTTGCTGCTGGATAAAATTTTCCGCGCGTTCATTTTTTGAATCGTTACCTGTTTCCTGCGTTCCAACAGTTTCCCCAAAAACGCATGGCTGGCAGGGAGTTTGTCTTTTCCTTCTGCGGCGAATTTTTGCATTGCCTGTTTGATCATCGTATCAAGATTTTGGTATGAGTCTAAAAATGCTGCTGGATCCTCAAGGGTTGTGGAGAGAACAATATCGGACAGCAGTGCCGCTTCCTGTACGGTAAAACCTGCCGCCGTTACCTCTCGCTGAAACTGGGGAAACGGCATAACGCCTTTTTTCACGTTCGGCTTTTGTCCCTTGCCTTTGCGTTTCTTGACCACCCACACAACAACAGAAACAAAAGCGGCTACGGCAATAATGATAAAGACAACCGGCAAGACGCTACCCTTTCTGTCCGGCGGCTGTCCATGCGGCAACGGCTGCCTTAAACGCGGACGCGGATGCGCGGATCACTTTTTCATCCACGCAATACGCGAAACGCACCCAGCCCGGCGCGCCAAACGCGCTACCCGGAACCCCCAGGATGAGATGCTGTTTCAGGCAATCGACAAACCTCCGATCGTCCCCGCCCGGCCCGCCCGCATCCGAACCGCCCTCGCCGGGAACCTTCGCAAATACATAAAACGCGCCTTCCGGATCCACGTAGGCAATACCCGCGCCGTCCAGCACTTCCTTGAAGGCATCCCGGCGTTTCGCGTAAACCGCCGCCGGGGCCTTCTCGTCAATCAGGGCCGCAACCGCCCGCTGCATCAGCGCCGGAGCGTTCACATAGCCCAAAACACGGGTCGTGTAGGCAAGCGCCGAAAACACGTCTTCTTTATCACGCATCGCGGGACTCAGCGCGATATAGCCGATCCGCTCGCCGGGAAGGCTTAAACTTTTCGAGTAGGACGTCACCACGATAGCCTCGTGATAGGCGGCGAGCACCGGCGGGACAACCTTCCCGTCGTACACGATCTCGCGGTAGGGTTCGTCGGCAATGAGATAGGGATAACGCCCCGTCTTTTTCCCGTGCGCTTCAAGCACGCGGGCAAGCCGCCCAATCGTTTCCGCAGGATAAATCCTCCCCGTCGGATTGTGCGGCGAATTGATCAGCACGGCGGCAGTCTTTTCGTTCGCTGCGGCCAATGCGTCGGCGATCCGGTCAACGTCAAGGTTGAAATCCGGCATCGCGTCCACCTCGACCAGCCTCCCGCCGTGATTCGCCACGTACGCCCGGTATTCCAGAAAGTAAGGCCGCGCGACCACCACCTCGTCGCCGGGATTGAGCACCGCCTTCAACACGGCGTTGAGCCCGCCCGCCGCGCCGACACTCATCAGGATATGCGACCCGTCAAGCGTAACCCCCTGCTCGCGTCCCGCTTTCACCGCAATCTTCTCCCGCACGTCAGGGAACCCCGCATTCGGCATATACCCGTGGGGCAACGGCCTCCCCTCGTCCAGCAACTTTCGCAACGTCCGGTGAAACTCAGGCGGCGGATCAATGTCCGGGTTACCAATCGAGAAATCGAACACCTTGTCGGCACCGTGAACGGCCTTGAGCCGCGCCCCTTCCTCAAACATCTTGCGGATCAGCGAAGACCCAGCAAGCACACTTTGTATCTCGCGTGATATAGGCATAACACCATACTATCACGCCAAACGCGATTCGTGAAGAGCACCTTTGCCCCTGCGGGGAATTGAAAATGATAAATGGATAATGGAAAATGATAGGAAGAGAACGCCCCACGTCCAAACCCCGTCATTGCGAGCGAAGCGCGGCAATCCAGGGTGACGGCCTTCTCCGTCTGGATTGCTTCGGGCTACGCCCTCGCAATGACGATGGTTCTCGCGACGTTGCGAGCGGGCCCCCGTCATTGCGAGCGAAGCGCGGCAATCCAGCAGATGGCCTCTCGCCTGGATTGCTTCACCCTTCGGGTTCGCAATGACGACATTCTCCCTTTTCCATTCGCCCCAAAGGGGCGACACATTTTCCATTCGTGCAAAGCACGCCCCTGCCCTGCGGGGAATGGAAAATGATGGAGGCAGAAAGCACAACGGCTCGGGCAACTGCCCCAGTGGCTCGGGGAAGTCACCGAGCGGCCCGGAGAGGTCGCCGAGCGGCCCGGGGAGATCACCGAGCGACCCGGAGAGGTCACCGAGCGGCCCGGGGAAGTCACCGAGCCGTTGGGCGTTCTCTTCCTATCATTTTCAATTATCCATTATCCATTTTCCATTCCCCGCAGGGGTGAGGGGCTTCTTTGTCTAGATTGCTTCGTCGCTCCGCTTCTCGCAATGACGGCCTCGCCCCCACCTGTCAGTGCGAGTCCGCCCTCCGTCATTGCAAGCGGGCCACGTCATTGCAGACGGGCCACGTCATTGCGAGCGGAGCGAAGCAATCCAGCGTGAGGGGCTTCTTTGCCTAGATTGCTTCGTCGCTCCGCTTCTCGCAATGACGGCCGTCACGACGCCCTTTTCCCTTCGCGCAAAGCGCGCTTGCATCACGCGATACTTTGTGTCATAATAGAAGAATATGATTGGATTCCTTATCAAAAAAACGTTTTTCGATGGCTGGGACAACCTTTTCAGGATCGCCCTTATCAACATCGGGTTCATCGCGTCGGCGGCGATACCGGTCTTCCTGCCCTCATTGCTGGGAGGCGTTCCCGTCCTCTCCGTTATCGTGCTGGCCGTCGGCATCCTCTGGTGCTTCGTCTATCTAGCGGCGGCGTCGTCGTCGTTGCGGACCCTCTCCGACAACCAGAGTTTCGGCTTCGGCGACTTTTTTGCCAATCTGAAAACAGCCTGGCCCGCCGGCCTCGTGATGGGCGCGATCGTCTTCGCCGGAGTGCTGATTGTTACCATCGCCCTCCCGTTCTACCTCGGCATAAAATCTCCCGCGGGCATCCTCTTTGCCGCGCTTATCTTCTGGCTCACGGTGATCGTGACCCTCGCGCTGCAATTCTTCTTCGCAATCCATTTCAGGCTGGGCGACAGAATCCCCAAAGCGTTGAAAAAATGCTTCATCATCTTCTTCGACAATCCGGGCCTCTGCCTCTTTGCCTTTCTCCACAACATCATCATCGGGGCCATCTCCCTGCTCTTGGCCTTCCTCGCGCCCGGCCCGGCGAGCATCCTCCTGTTCCTGGACGAGGCGTTTCGCTTGCGGCTCCTGAAATACGATTACCTTGAAGCAAACCCCGACGCGAACCGCAAACAAATCCCATGGGACGCGCTTTTGATCGACGAGCGGGAACGGACCGGCACCCGGACGTTGCGAAACTTCATCTTCCCGTGGAAAGACTGATAAGGAAGGATTAAAGGGAAAAATGAATGGCACCTATTCAGTTGGGGGAAGTCGCGGCAAATTGCCGACCCCTCGCTTCAGACTTGCAGTCTTACGCTACCCCCTCTACGGGGGTTTACCACCCCCGTAACGCCCCCGGTCATGGGGCGGCTGAATTGGCCCCAGTAATGAAAGGACTCATAAGGAAGGATTAAGCCTATGGCAAACACAAACACCGCAATCATAACCGTCGTCGGCCGCGACAAAGTCGGCATCATCGCAAAGGTGAGCGCGTTCCTCAGCGAACACGGCATCAACATCGAAGACATCAGCCAAACGATTCTCTCCGGCAACTTCGTGATGATGATGTCGGTTGACACGAGTCTCTGCGCGTCAAGCCTTACCGAGATCAACGCCGAACTCCAGCACATTGGAGCGGAACTCGGCGTCTCGATCAGCATGATGCACGAAAAAGTCTTTGGCGCGATGCACCGGATATAACGCTTCATCACGGGGAACCGCCGATGGATGCGGAGAATCTGTTCCGCTTATGTTGACACGGTGTAGGCGCGCTGACATTCACGTTAATCGGTGTTTCCCTAAACCGCTTTCACCGTGTTCATATAGTCAGAAAGGCGCACCTTGTAACCCATCGGCACGGGATCGTTGAACATAATGCCGACGGCGACCAGATCCTTGCGGCCCTCAACCATCTCCGTGCGGACAAACGTGCCCTTGACGTTAAAACTCTCCCGCGGATCATCAAAGTCCAGCCGCAACCCAACGGTTTTGCCCTCAAGAAACTTGATAACGCCGACCATCACGATTTTTGCGCCGGAGAAAGAAATATCGCGCAGAATACAGCGGCGGGGAACACCGTCAATGAAAACGACGGCATCTTTCGTCAAAAGCCTCAGTTTACGCATTATCTCAGGGATGGGCATAATCCGTTCTTCCTTCCGCCGAGTCGCGTTCATGTTCGCCTCAAACACCCGGCCGATAATCTCAATAAAGTCATCGGGCGGTTGTTGCGAGTACTGCACGTTGAAAAGAGCCATATCCGGCAAGTCGTTGTAAGGGGCATACCCCGTAGACCGCGCCTGGATAAAAAAGACAACCTGCTCCCCGGTGCTGTAATGCCTAAAACAGTACCGGAGCGAGAGCGCGTTGTTGGACTGCCCCAATTTTCCGAGGATGCCCGACTTCGTGTTGAGCACAACTTTAGCCTGTTCAAACGAACTTGCATAAACAACACAAGGATAGAAACTCGACACACATTTTATATGAATATGCTTGGTTTCCATCCCGGTTACGGCGATAACCTCTTTCGAGAAAATGACGTTGATGCCCCGGTAACGATTGTACAGCTCTTTGATTCTTTGGCTCGTCAAAACTGCCATAGAGAGAGCATACTCTATTGTCGCGCGAAAAGCAAGAGCCCACGCGCCGACCCCGCAGGGCACCCTAATGCGTCCGCGTTCGCGGTTTGCGGCCTACCGGAACCGCACCCCCGCCTTATCCGCCAAGGCGCGAATCGAAGCAGCCGCCTCATCGTAAAGCGATTCTGTGGCAAGATGCTCAAGCATTCCGGGAGTGTCAGGCGGGAGACGGTCGATGAGGCGGAGCAGGTTGACGTAATCAATGGTACCCTTCCCGATGACGGCTTCCTCAAGGTTCACGGTAAACACCGCAGGGTTAAGACGGAGGTCTTTTAAGTGGATCGATAGAACCGCGTCGCCGAACAGGGCAAACTCGTTGCGGAAGAACGCCGCGTTGTCATAGAGTTGCCGGGGATTGGCAATGCTGTTTGTCGGGTCAAGATGAACCCCCGCCGCCCGCCGGTCCACGGCGCGGATAAAGCGCAGATACTCCGCCGCGCAGTCAATGAACATACAGGGCATAATCTCAAACGTCATCTTGGTGTGTGTTGGCTTCACCGCGTCGATAACGCGCCGCGCCGCCTCGACCGCCGCGTCAAAGAAGTCCTCGGCATAGTGCCTTTCGTGCGGCCCGTCCCAGTTCGACTCGCACCACGACCCCACAATGTTCACGGCACAGCGGGCGTTCAACACCTCCGCCGTTTGCAGACGGCGTATCGCGTAGTCCAGCGCGGCCTTTGCCTCGGCGGGATCTTTGGCGAGCACATTCTTCCAGATGCCCACCTCGGCAAGAACGACGTCGCGCTTTTCGAGCGCGGCCCTGAACGCACCGCACCGTTCGGGCTCCGTGTCGGCGTTTATCCAGTCGGGACAATACGCCGCCCGGTAGCCCTTTTGAACGTGCGCGTCCACATAGGCTTCCGGGTCTTTTCCGTCAACAAAAACAGGGGCTCCCAAACGCATAGCACCCATCCTCCCTCATCACAAAAATCACAGATCCTCTTTATGAAAATTGCTGTCGCGGAGCAGGCGTTCTTTCTTCGCCGTGTTGTCGTCATCGGTTTTGATGTTGACCTCAACGCCAAGTTGCGGGACGCTGTTGGTAAAAGAATACGTGCCGCCGGGCCAGTAGCCGATATGGTAGGGCTTTGGCGCGCCTATCGCCCTGAGTTCCCCCTGGGCCTTCTTGCGGTCCGGCACGACAAAGCTGATATGCTGAACACCCTCGCCGTCCCGGTCGAGCTTTTCTTTCCACGGACTGGGGTTTTTCCCGGGCTGCACCAGTTCGATGATGCAGTTCTCGAGCGGAATCGTCGTGATCCGGCAATCCGTGTAGTCCCCCGCCTCGCCGTTGGTAAACGAGGGCACCTCCGATGCCGGAGGCAGATAAAAAGCGCTGCCCGCCTTGACCCCCAATAGCCGCTCCCAGTTGGCGGCCGCCTTGTCCAGGTCTTTCACGAGAATAGCGATGTGGCATAGTCTTGTCGTTCCTATTGACATATTCAATCTCCTCTCCATGGTGGTGTGCGTAAAGCACGCCTCTTTCAATCGGCACGTTCCTCGAAGAAGCCGCCGCATTTCAGCGCGACAAAGGTAAGGGCCAGCGTGATAATCAGCATGACCCACGACAGGGCGCTCGCGTAACCCATCTTACTATACTTAAAAGCGTTGTTGTAGATATAGAGCGCGTAGGTGTAGGTCATGTCCATAGGCTGCCCGCTGCGGGTCATGGTGAGCGGTTCCACGAACATCTGCATGAGGCCGTTAATCGTCGAGATGATGTTAAAGAGGATGATGGGCCTTAAACTCGGCAGGGTCACGTGAAACGTCTTGTGCCAGAAGTTGCCGCCGTCAACTTCGACCGCCTCGTACAGTTCCGGCGAGATGTCCTGAAGGCCGCCGAGAAAGATGATAATCAGGTTTCCCGCGCACCACAGCCGCATGATAGCCAGCGCGGGCTTCGACCAGGCGAGACTTTGCAACCAGCCCGGCCCCCGGATGCCGAAGATCTTCAAGACGCTGTTGATAAGTCCTGAATCCACGTTGAAGAGCCAGAGCCAGAGAATGCAGAGTACAATAGAAGGAACCAGCGTGGGCAGAAAGAAGATCACCCGGAACCCCGCAATCTTCCGCAGGGTCTTGTGGTTGAGCAGAATGGCGATAGTAAGGGTGATGAGCAGAACCAGCGTGCCGCCGAAAAACACGAGGAAGAGCGTGTTCTTGACCACCCGGAGGAACAGGGTATCGTCCCTGACCATCGTCGCGAAGTTCTCAAGCCCTATCCACACGGGTTTGCGGATGAGGCCGGCAAAGTCGGTGAAGGAATAGTACAATGCCTGGATCATGGGATACAGGGCGAACACGAGGAACCCGACGATCCACGGCGAAATGAAGAGGAGGCCGTTGCGCAGGTTGCGCAGTTCCCGTGATTGCCCCAAGCGTTGTCCCGCATAAATCCGTGTTGCCATCATAGACCTCCTACCCTTTGATTCCCGCGAAGGAAATCCCCTGAATAAAGTATTTTTGCAGCATGAAGAAGATGACCAGCACCGGCAGCGTCATCATAACGCCCATCGCCATGAGCAGATTCCAGCGGGGGTCGTTGATGCTCATAATTTGCTGAATCCCGATGGACAAGGTGTAGAGCCGGTCTTTGGTGAGGAAGAGCAGCGGCCCCATGAAGTCGTTCCATGAATTAAGGAAGGCGAAGATCGCCACCGTGACGACCGCCGGGCGGACCAGCGGGACGCAGACTTGGGAGAATATGCGGAACTCCCCCGCCCCGTCGATGATCGCCGCTTCGGAAAGGGCACCGGGAATGGTGTGGAAAAACTGCCGCATCAGGAATATAAAGAACGCGTTGCCAAAAAAGGGGGTTACGGTCAACGGGTAAAACGTGCCGATCCATTTGAGCCGCTGAAACACCATGAACAACGGGATCATGGTCACTTGGAACGGGAGCATCATCGTCATAAGCACGATGATGAAGACCGCGTTCCGGCCCTTCCATTTGATCTTGGCAAAACCATACCCGGCAAGGGTCGCGGAAAAAATTGAACCGATAATATTGCACGCCACGATGAGCAACGTGTTCCTCAGATAGGGCAGAAAAGGAAACGCCGTGATGGAAAGGACATAGTTCCGCCACTGGGGAATTTTGGGAACCCAGACCGTCGGCACCGCGAACAGTTCCGTGCTGGTCTTCAGGCTGCTGGCGATGAGCCAGAGAAAAGGCACCCCGTATACGATAACGAGGACCCCCAATATCGCGCACAAAAAGCCAAATTCAACCGGGCTTGGCGTCTCCCTCGTGCCCTTCCACCACGGGCGTTTTGCATCTGTCATACTGTTTTTCTCCTTTCCACCTGCCGTGGAGGCCCTTGGGCGTATCGTGGGGGAACGACTATCGGCCCCCCTTCGGGAGGAGAGCAAGCCCCAGTAAGAGGAGGGGGAAGTCGCGGCAAATTGCCGACCCCTCGCTCCTGCCCGCTCTCCGGTCGATACGTCCACGCCTAAAGGCGCGTCCGCACCTCCCTCCGTTTGGTCATACGCTACCCCCTCTACGGGGGGCCCGCCCCCCGTAACGCCCCCCATCATCGCGGGCAACTCTCCTGTCATTGCGAGCAGAGCCCCCCGTCATTGCAAGCGAGCCCCGTCATCGGGGGCTACCTAGCCGCGTCATTGCGGGCAGGCCCCGTCATTGCGAGCGGAGCGAAGCAATCCAGCGTGAAGGCCCTCTCCATCTGGATTGCTTCGCCGCTTCGCGACTCGCAATGACAACGCCCGCCCCGTCATTGCGAGCGAGTCCCGTCATCGGGGACTACTTAACCGCGTCATTGCGAGCGAGCCCCGTCATTGCGAGCGGAGCGAAGCAATCCAGCGTGAATGCCTTCCCCATCTGGATTGCTTCGCCGCTTCGCGACTCGCAATGACAACTCCCGCCGCGTTATTGCGAGCGAGCCCCGTCATTGCGAGCGGAGCGAAGCAATCCAGTGGAAAAGCCGCCCCTTCTGGATTGCTTCGCCGCTAACGGCGTGTTCCTTTCAGTAACATTGCTGCCGATAGTTTTCAAGCAACTCAACGAGGCACTTGAGTTGCTCGTCTGCCGCAAGGTAGGCGTACTCCCCGCTACCATTGCCGTACTTACCGCGCTGAACGCACGTCATGCCGAACCGCTCGCACGCGGCAATCTTGTTGTCCATGCCCTGGGTGTGGAACGCGATATGGTGAATGCCCTCGCCATGCCGGTCAAGGAAATCCTGCCACGTGCTTTTCTCCCCGTTGGGCTGAATCAGTTCAATCTGTACGCTGCCGCCCACATCGAAAAACGCCATAAGACAGTTTGCGCGGGGCGCGGGTTTTCCTTCCACCTGCGTCCCGGTAATTTCAAACCGGCCGCCGTCCACCGTCGGGGGAGCGCTCACCCCAAGAAATGCCGCCCATGTGGCCTTGGTCTTTTCCACATCTTTGACAATAAAACCCACCTGGGTGAGCGTCTGAGTTCCGATAACGCCTGACATACCGCCTCCTTCTTGGTTATCTGAGCATACGGTCAACCTGCGATTGCAGGGAAGCCTCGATGTCTTTAAGACTGCTCACAATATCGGTTTGGGAATAGATCGCCACATCGGTAAAAGACCTGAGTTTGTCGTCCATTTCCGCCGTAACCGGGGAGAGTGCCCATACGCTTGAATGGGGGTTAAAGGTGATGTCGATGCACGTCTTGAGCACCGGATCCCCCGCTTTGTAGAGCGAAAGTCCCTCAACGCTGTCCCGGTATATCCCCAAAGAACGCCATACCCGGTTGTTGTCTTCCACAATCGCCGCGCTTTGGCAGAAATTGGCAAAGAGCACCGCGCCCACGATGTTTTTCGCCCCCTTGGGAACAAAGAACACGTTGCCCGCAAGGGCGCAACTTCCGTATATCGCCGGGTCGGCCACCGGAAGCGGGGCCACCGCATACTCAATGTCCGGCGCGTACTGCCTGAGCGCCTCGCAGAACCAGTTCCCGATGGCGGTCATGGCAACCTTGCCCTGCATAAAGGCGTGATCCGGCGAAAAAGCCGCCCCCAACGCCGAGGTAAACGAGCGCATCCGTTCCGGGTCGGCCTTTTGCGCGTAGCCCCGCTGCCATTCATAGACCTTCGCCACCTGCGCGTTTGCCAGCGTAACCTTGTTGGTACTCTCGTCATACACGTCCGCGTTGAACTGGAACGTCCATGTCGAAGGGTCGGCACCGGCGTCCAGCCAGGGGATAAAGCCGTAGCGGGTAACGTCTTGGCCGTTGCGAACCGTCAGTTTTTCCGCATAGGCGTCAAGTTCCTCGATGGTCTTGGGCGGGCCGTTCAGCCCCGCTTCCCGAAGGAGGTCGGCGCGGTAAAAGAGCAGCGTCACGTCCGTGTTTTGCGGATAGATATAGGTAACGCCGTCCCACTTCATGTAGGGCAAAAGGCCCTGATTCGCGCGGCTTGGGTCAAAGCCGATCTCTTTAAGCGCGTCGTCAATGGGCTCGAAAGCGCCCTGGGTGGCCAGCGCGTAACTCTGAGTCGGCGCGTCGGAAACCACGATGTCCGGCACGTCCCCTGAGTTGATGGCGGCCATCAGTTTGCCGTTGCGGACCCCCGCGCCCTCGGGCACATAGGTGGCCTCGATCACGTATTCGGGGTAGAGCTTTTCAAACTCCGCCATCCGCCACTTGTCCCAGACCTCGGAATCCCCGCCCCACGGGTACCAATACTTGATCACGGTTTTCCCGCCTGAGACGGAAGCCGCCTCTTTCTTGCTACACCCGGCAAAGACCAGCGAAAACGACAGCAACGCGACCGCAGCACACAAAAAAACGAGTTTCTTTTCTTTCATCATTCTTCCTCCAAATGAACATAGTTTGAAGAGAGCCTTCCCAAAACCAAGCCGGTTCGGGAACCCTCACCTTTCAATAGGTTCAGTATAACGGACTTCAAAACAGCCCGCTTATCAATGTTTGCCTTGACTGCTCAAGTTTTGACTTATTTTTCTGTGGTTATTCCAAAACGCGATCAGGACCCTGCGGTCAGTTTACCGAGTTGACAGGAATGAGAAGGAGGGGGAAGTCTCCCCCTCGCTCCTGCCCGCTCTCCGGTCGATACGTCCACGCCTAAAGGCGCGTCCGCACCTCCCTCCGTTTGGTCATACGCTACCCCCTCTGCGGGTGGCCCGCC
>JAISZQ010000149.1 GCA_031269165.1 Spirochaetaceae bacterium | reverse complement strand
GGCTTGCCCTGTGGAGATTCATTGTCATCATAAAACGGCATGATAGTATCACTTAGCATTCCGTTCGTATAGAAGTTTGCTATTTCCTCTTCGTTTTCATGTTTAAAAGTTACATGAGGCTGTTCCAAAACCGTGCGCGTTAGCACACAGTCGAGCCCGTTCCAAAACCCCACGAGGTTTTTTCCTCACCGTGATTCGGGGGCGTTACGGGGGTGGTATCCTACAGCCCTCAGCGTCCTGCTTCGGACTTCCGGGCCGGGGCGTGGCACACCTACGGTGTGCTTCAGTAATGCGTCCGTCCGTGGACGCTTGGGGTACGCCCACAAAACCATGCACCGCATGGTTTTGTCCCCGCTGAGGGGGATAGCGGAGGACGGCTCAAACCATTGCGGGGTATAATACCCCGCAATGGTTTGAGCTTGGCCGTAGCGAAGGGGGAGACTTCCCCATTTTTGCTGAGATTTTGAACAGGCTCTTAGGCGGTTTGTTCCGTGTCTGTGCGGGCCTTTGTCCGTTGTGGTTCAACACCCAGCCTGTCAAGACTTGTTCGTGTTTTGAAACCGGCTCTATAATCAATCTCATCGTTTTGTCCCGCAGAGGGGGTAGACCAAGACCGCGCAAACATATACAGTGATCTCGTGTTTTGAAACAGGCTTTTGTACTTAAAGGAAAATAGCAGAAATATACGATGAGTTTTTCTGACGGGAACACGACTATTCACCATCGCGCCAATATGTGCGTCAATCACTCTGACCGCGAGGGGCGCAACCTCTGTGTAGATTGCGGGCAATGGTTTTGCGACGAGTGTATGAGTACCACGCATAAATACCTGTGCCGCCGGTGCGCGGAGGAGGCGGTCCGGCTGAAACGCGCAACGGAGAGCCGCGAAACATCCCATTTCGGCAGGCGTCAAGGAAAAAGCAAGTTTACGATGCCGCTGACACTTGCGGGTTTGTTTCTGCTAACTTTCCTGTTGCGGCGAATGGGCATCGGGCTCATAGCGTTGCCGATTGTCTTCTTCTTGTTCGCAAAACAGTTGTTCGCGGGACGGCGGGAGATGAGGAACAAGCAAAGACAGGCCTCCGGAAAAATCTTTTCGGCGCAAAGGGAGAAGGACATCACCAATGAACAGCTTAGCACGTTGCTGCGGATTGGCAACGGCCGTGTTACGGCGGAAAAACTTGCTCGTGCGGCCGACGTGGATATAAAAACGGCAAAGAAATTTCTCGATAAACAGGTTGTTGAGAATATACTCGATGTTGAAGCGGGTGAAGCCGAGTTGGTTTACCTGAAAAAAGATGCATAAGCCTGTCCCCTTATTTTTGCGCCAACGCTCTATGCAGGGCCATCCCCAGCAACACAAACACGAGGCAGAGGCCGTTGTGTAACACGATGTTAAGGACGGCCAGTTTGGGGTTGCCGTCAAGGAAATAACGCGCGGTTTCCAGCGAATAGGTCGAAAAGGTCGTGTAGCCGCCCAAGAAACCCGTTATGAGCAGGGGCTTCCCTGTTGTGTCCATCGCCCTGGTTTCATCAAAGGCGTTGATGAGAAAGCCGATGAGCAGGGCGCCGAGGCAGTTGACAAACAGCGTGCCGAGCGGGTATTTCACCGGAACAAAGGCGTTGAAAAATTGGGTCGAAAGGTGGCGCATCAACGCGCCGATTCCGCCGCCGATGAGAACAAACAAATAGGTCATCGCATGACGCTCCTACCTCCGGTCTGCCGCCGCGTGCTTTTCGAGGGCCTTGTACCGGAAGCAACCGATGAGGTGGTCGTTGACAAGGCCGGAGGCTTGCATCATCGCGTAGATGATGGTCGGCCCCACGAAGGAAAAGCCCCGGCGTTTCAGTTCTTTGGAGACGCGGGCGGAAAGCGAAGTCGAGGCGGGGATTTCGTCCATCGTTTTGAAGCGATTCACGACAGGTTCGCCGCCAACGAAGTCCCAGAAAAAATCGGCGAGGGTGAGCCCTTCGTCATGCATGGCAAGAACGGCCCGCGCGTTCTGGATGGCGGACGCGATTTTGAGCCGGTTGCGGATGATGCGGGGGTCGCCCAACAGCCTGACAACGTCGCCCTCCCCGTAGCGAGCGATCTTTTCCGGGTCGAAGCCGTCGAAGGCGGCCCGGTAACCCTCGCGCCGTTTCAGGATCGTTATCCACGAGAGGCCGGCCTGCGCCCCGTCGAGGACGAGGGCCTCAAACAGTTTGCCGGAATCCCGCAACGGCACGCCCCATTCCTCGTCGTGATAGCGCGTATAGATCTCGTCGCCCAGACACCACGGGCAGCGCGTTATTTCCTTTTGTCCCATCGTCATGCTCCTGTTCACGATGTATATTCGTTTGCCGTCGGCCCATTACTGTTTAGGGCGCAATCGATGCCGCCACACGCGGCACCGCAGTTCAATGCGATACGGCTACCCGATGTACCCCATCTCCTTGAGCAACTCCGCGTTGAGGACGCCGCCGCCCGCCGCGCCGCGCATCGTGTTGTGGGAGAGGCCGACAAAGCGGATGTCGAAGAGCGGGCAGGGCCTGACGCGCCCGACCGTAACCGCCATCCCTTTTTCCACCAGCCGGTCTTTCCGGGGCTGGGGCCTGTCGGTCTCGTCGCGGACGATGATAGGGTGTTCCGGCGCCATCGGAAGCGCGTGCCGTTGCGGATAACTTTGGAACTCGCGCCAGATCTTCTTCACCTCGTCGATCCCCGGCTTTTTCGCGCCGAACTCCACGCTCACACAGGCCGTGTGCCCGTCGGTAACCGGCACCCGATTACAGTGGGCCGCGATCACCGGGGAGGCGGCGTTCACGATCTTCCCTTCTTGGTTATCAACCCGCCCGAAAATTTTAAGCGGCTCCTGCTCGGTTTTTTCTTCCTCGCCGCCGATAAAGGGTACCACGTTGTCAATCGCGTTGAGGCTCGGCACCCCGGGGAAGCCCGCGCCCGACACCGCCTGCATCGTCGTCACGAAGACGCGTTTCAACTCGTAGCCTTTATCCAGAAGAGCGAAAAGCGGGATCATATAACTCTGGATCGAACAGTTAGGCTTCACCGCGATAAACCCCTTGTCCCAGCCCCGCTTTTTCCGTTGAGCCGGAATAATCCCGGCGTGAGCCCCGTTCACTTCAGGGATAAGCATCGGCACATCCTCCGTCCAGCGGTTTGCCGAGGCGTTAGAAACGACGGGAATCCCGGCGGCGGCGTAACGTTCTTCCAAGGACTTCACCGCATCCTTGTCCATCTCCAGCGCGGAAAACACGAAAGATAACTTCCCCTTGCGGGCCAACTCGGCGGCCTTTTCTACATTGCCCGCATCCTCGACCGTCAAATCACCCACCTGAGGCGCGTACGTCCCGCCGTACTCCCAGCACTGACCCTCCGCATTATAACTCGCCGCGTGCTGCCACCTGCCGAAAACCGCCTCACGATACGTTTTCCCGGCACTACGGGGAGACGCCGCCACATAGACAGCCTCAAACCAGGGGTGCCGCGCCAAAAGCGCCAAATACTGCTGCCCGACCATGCCCGTCGCGCCCAGAACGCCCACCGGAATTTTACCCATAACCTCTCCTTTGAAACCGCGCGTTTCCGTTGTTCCCGCGAAACACGCCCCACGATCATTATTCTTCTATACTATACGATATGTCCGATGAAGGAAAGCACTCGCATTGCCTCTTTCGCCTAAACCACAACCGCCGAAGCGCGTTTCTTGGCGAGCAGAGCCGTGAGCCCGTCTTCGGTAACGAGTTTCAGCGCGTCGGTCGGACAGACGCGGACGCAGGACGGGGAATCCGCCACCCCGGCACAGAGGTCGCACTTATTGGCGACTTTTTTGACCGAGCCGTCGGGAAGCGTTTCCGTCGTCTCGACAATCTCGACCGCGCCGAAGGGACAGGCCACCACGCAGTTCTTGCAACCGATACACTTTTTCGTGTTGATCAGGACCGTGCCGTTTTCAATCGTGATCGCCCCCGCCGTACACGCCTGCTTGCACGCGGCGTTTTCACAGTGACGACACTGAACCGGCGCGGACACGTTGGCGGTTTTCACCATGAACAGCCGGGGGTTGAAAGCGTAACCGTCGGGATCAATCTCGAAGATATGTTTCCCCTCGTGCGCCACCACACAGGCAATCGCGCAGGTGCGGCAACCGATACAGCGAATCGGGTTCGCTTGAACAAATGAATTCATTATACCGCCTCCTTTTCCAGGGATTCGTCGATCCGCATAAGCCGCCGTAAATCCTCGTACTGGCGGGCGACCTCTTCCCACGCCTGCTTCTGGTCGGGCAGTTTTTCGACCTTGCACGCGCAGTACTTGTATTCGGGCGTGCTCGATGAAGGATCGAGGCTCGAAATGGTCAACTCGTTACACGCGCCGATCCACCATTGGTAGGTCATGTAGACCGCCCCTTTCTTGACCCGCTCGGTAACGTTGGCACGGGTAAGGACGCTTCCCCGTTTGGACGACACGCGGACGATCTCGCCGTGGCCGATGCCCCGGTTTTCCGCATCAATCGGGTTTATCTCGACCCAGCCCGGTTCGTCTTCCAAGTTCCGTAACATCCGGCAGTTGCCCGTCATCGTGCGTACCGAGTAATGGCCGACTTCGCGCACCGTACACAGCGTAAGCGGGAACGTTTGGTTCTCGATTTCGGTGGGTGCTTGGTAAGGCGAGGTCTTGAAAATGCCGATGCCGTCCTGAGTGGCAAACGTGCCGCCCGCATGGAGGAACATCGTGCCCTTGTCTTGGGGCCCCTTGTCCCAGCACGGCCACTGCACCGACCCCTGCCGCTCGATTTTCTCGTAGGTCGCCCCGGCAAACTTGGGACAGAGATCTATCATCTCGTTCCAGATTTCCTCGGTGTTGTGGTACTGCATCGGATAGCCCATCGCGGTAGACACGCGACAGATGATCTCCCAGTCGTCCAGAATGTTCCCGTGCGGCTCCAGCACCTTGCGAATCCGCTGGAAGCCCCGGTCGGAACTCGTGTAGACCCCATCATGCTCGCCCCAAGCCGTCGCCGGAAGCACCGCGTCGGCGTGAAGCGTCGTCTTGTTCCAAAAAATATCCTGACACACGACAAAATCGATTTTGTCGAGCGTCTCGCGGATCTCTTCAAGGTCGGGATCGGACTGTCCCGGATCCTCGCCAAAAATGTAGTAGGCGTGAATGCGCTTGGCCGGGTCTTTTTCATGGAGAACCCGTTCGGGAACGCGGGTCAGGGCAAGCCCCACCTTGTCGGAGAGTTTCGCGCCCCACGCCTTCTCAAACTTTTCTTTCATCTTGGGATCGGTAACGCTCTGGTAACCGGGGTAGACGTTGGGCAGCACGCCCATGTCGCAGGTGCCCTGCACGTTGTTCTGACCGCGAACCGGCCCCGTCCCGCAGGCATAGTGCCCGAAGTTGCCCGTGAGCATTCCCAGCGAACAGCAACTTTTTACCACCTCGACCCCCTGCGAAAACTGGGTAACGCCCATGCCCCACAGAATCACCGAGTGCTTGCTTCCCGCATACTTCCGCGCCGCAAGCCGGATGTCGTCCGGGCGCAACCCCGTGATCGTTGCCGCATATTCCGGCGTGTAGTCCTTGACGATCTCCCAGAACTTATCAAAGTCCTTGGTGTGCGCCCGGATAAACGCCTCGTCCTGCAAGCCCTCGTTGACAATGACGTTGGCCATCGCGTTGGTGAGCGCGATGTTCGTGCCGCCCTTGAGTTGTAAGTGCAAGTCCGCGATGCGGGCCGTCTCGGTGATACGCGGGTCGGCGCAGATGACGAACGCCCCCTTCTCCTTCGCGCGGACAATACGCCGCGCCACAATCGGATGGGAAACCGCCGCGTTGTACCCAATATTGAAGATCACCTCGCAGTCCTCGATTTCGGGGATAGAGAGCGACATCGCGCCCTCGCCGATCGTCTGCATCGACCCCGCAACCGACGCCGCGTGGCATATCCGCGCGCAGTGGTCGATGTTGTTCGTCCCGATACAGGCCCGGATGAACTTCTGCATCAGATAGTTTGGCTCATTCCCCGGCCCCCGCGCCGACCCCGCGCCCAAAATCGCGTCCGGCCCCCATTTTTCCTTGATCTTCGTAAGGCTGGCGGCGACAAAGGCGATTGCCTCGTCCCAACTCACCACCTCAAGCGGCGACTTCCGGCCGTTTTTGCGGATCATTGGGTCGCGGATACGCTTCGTGATAATCTGGGGATCGTTCAAATAGTCCCAGCCATACCAGCCCTTCAGGCAAGCCTTGTCGTCATTCGTGCGCCCCTTTACCGGACGCGCGTCGAGAATCTTGTTTGCCCCCTCGTCAACGGTAAACAAAAGCTGACAACCCGCCCCGCAATAGCAACACGTCGTCTGAATTTCTTTTTGCGCCACACCGACTCCTTCTCGCTCATGTTGTGTTATGCGCTTCATAACCATCACAGTATAGCACCCGAATAGACGCTTGTCAAAAAGCCCGTTTTCTCCTTTCCCCTTCTTCTTAGAGCCTGTTCAAAATCTCAGCAAAAGGGGGAAGTCTCCCACTGTCAACAACTTAAGAATTTTATCCGCGGATTTTCACGGATTTAATCCGCCCGTCATTGTGAGCGGGCCGCTTGTCATTGCGAGCGGAGCGAAGCAATCCAGCGTGAATGCCCTCCCCGGCTGGATTGCTTCGCCGCTAACGGCAACTATGTTGCCGCCGTCTCGCAATGACACCCTCACCTCTTATCCCTGAAATCCGCGTAATCTGGACCGCCATATATG
>JAISZQ010000120.1 GCA_031269165.1 Spirochaetaceae bacterium | reverse complement strand
CGCGTCCGTGCGGTTTCCGAGGCCGCGTTGCGGGACTTCGTGAACCGTTACCTTCGTTATGCGCCGGTAACGGACGAGGACCGGGACGCTATGGGGATTCCCAACCACAAGGAGGGGCGTACCCCCGTGCCGATTCCCACGACGTGCCCGCAACTTACCGTGGACTCAGGCACCCGCCGCCGCCTCATCGTCCATTACCGGGACGAGAACGCGGCACGCCGGGGCAAGCCGAAGAACGTGCACGGCATCGAGGTGCGCTGGGCGATTCTCGACCACCCGCCTGAGGACATCGAAAAGGAACTGGTTCGCTCCTCCTTCGACACGAACCCGCCGCTGACGCTTTCGTTTGGCGAGGAAGACCGGGGCAAGCGCGTCTACATGGCGGGGGCGTGGGAGATCGAGCGGGAGGGGGAGAAAGGCCCCTACGGCGCGATTGCGGAAGCGATTATCCCGTGAGCGCCCGCCACGAACGGACACAATGTTCGTGAGATTGCGAGCCAATACTCCGCGGAGATTCGTGGTTACATTAAGAAGCCTTGTAAACGGGAAAGGTTCTCGTCAGGAACCGGAACCGGTGAGAAGGCCGTCCTATGGACGGCATATATTCTACCCGTGTGTGTCACGGAAAGGAGGAAACACTATGGCGTATACAAAACCTGTAATCCTTGCCCAAAACAGCAAGGAAGGCGCGTTCGCGGCTGGCTGCCCGGAAAAAGGCATGGGAACCAGTTCATCTTCTGGCTGCAAAGTCTGCGAACGGACAAAGTAAGTGGAAGGGGGCACGGGCTGCGCCGTTGGCAATGTTCGCGTCCCCCGTATGTTAAGAATGTATGAGGAGAAACGGTCATGTGGTACCGTCAGAAATTTGACACCTTTATCCGCCGCTACGGTGATATAGGCTACATCACCAGCAAAAGCGACTTCGGCGACCGCGTTGTGGACGCTTCGGGCGCGGTTTTTCTCGACGCGCTTTCCCGTCAGGGACAGACGCTGGACGAGTTAGCCGCGAACATCGCCCGGTCTTTCAGGGGCGTTGAACCGGAAGAGATCAAAGTGGACGCCGCCGCGTTTTACGCCATGCTGGAGGAGGACGGCTTCATCGTTTCAGGCCAGACGCCCGACGAGCTTGACGCGAAAGACACGCGCTTTTCCTACGCCGCGCTGGAACCCAAGACGGTCAAAACAGACTTTACCCCGGTTATCCGGCGGGCGCAAAAAAGCACCCAGGAGTTTCTGGAGGAACACTTTAAGGACAACCCGTGCCTGACGTCGTTTCAGATCGAGCTTTCCAGCCGTTGCAACGAGCGTTGCGTACATTGTTATATCCCTCACGAGAACAAGGTGAACGACATCGACCCCGCGCTGTTTTACGACGTGCTCGACCAATGCCGCGAGATGGGGCTTTTGAGCTTAACCCTCTCAGGCGGCGAGCCCCTGCTCCATAGACACTTCCTCGACTTCTTGCGCCGGGCCAAAGACTACGATTTTTCGATAAACGTACTCTCCAACCTCACGCTCTTGAATAACGAGATAATCGCGGAGATGAAGGCCAGCCGCCTTTCCAGCGTGCAGGTGTCGCTCTACAGCATGAAGCCGGACGTCCACGACGCGATAACCGGGCTCCCCGGCTCGTTCCGCAAAACCCGGGACGCGATTCTGCGCCTCATCGAGAACGACATTCCCTTGCAGATAAGCTGTCCCACGATGAAGCAGAATAAAAACGATTATGGCGGCGTGCTTGCATGGGCGCACGAACACAAGTGCCGCGCCGTCACAGACTATATCATGATGGCGCGGTACGACCGCACCACAGACAACTTGGACAACCGGCTTTCCCTTGAGGAAGTAGAAACGGTAATCAACGACATCATCGAACATGACGCCGATTACCGGCGGGAAGTAAGCGGCGCGGACTTTGAAGCGCGGGACCAGCGGGACCGGAGCGGCGACATCGTGTGCGGCGTGTGTGTGTCGTCCCTCTGCATGGTGGCCAACGGTAACGTCTATCCTTGCGCGGGCTGGCAGGACTATGTGTGCGGCAATGTGCGTGAAACACCCTTGCGCGCTATATGGGATCATTCACCCAAAGTGCGGTTCCTGCGCGGTCTGCGTAACCGGGACTTCCCGAAATGCGCGGTCTGCGAAGACCGGGGATTCTGCGCGATGTGTATGGTACGCAACGCCAACGAAGACCCGGAGGGTAACCCGCTTAAAATCAACGAACACTTTTGCAAAGTGGCGGCACTCAACCGAAGAATCGTTCTGGAATGGAGGGCGAAACTTAGGGCGAGAGACAGAGGAGGCGGGTAGACGAAAGTTTTGCGTAGGTTTGGCTCCGGTTTTGGAGAGGACGGATGTTCAGTATGCGGAATGCGTTGCGTATACAAAAAATGATGCGCCCTGTTTTAATGGCGTATGAAATTCTAATATTTTAGAGGAGAAAGTGTATGAGTAATGTTGTTACTATTGGTAAAGTGTTTTTTCGGATTTCGGCTGATGACTCAAAGGTCATTGAGTTTTCTACAGATGGCGGGCAAAACTGGTTTTCCCAGCAACAGAAGGGCAAACCATTGGAGTTTGTTGCGCTTGCGTCAAAAGGGCGGTCTCTCATAGCAGAGACTACCAGTGGAAAACGCTATTCAGACAATGGCGCGAAAAGTTGGTATGGGATTGTTCTTCGTATTCTCAAAGTTTTTTTCAAAGCGTTGGGGTCTAGTCTAAAATACTACAACGCCAAAACGAAGAAATACACATAAAACAACTACAGGAGTGAGGAGGCCGAATATGGCGGAAAAGTTTTATTGTAAATGGTGCGGGCTAAGTTATCCAAGCGTCTCAAGCTTAACGCACAGTTCATGCCCAAGAAACCCTGAAGGGAGGTATCATGAACTGTACGAGGGAAATGAAAAGTCGCAATATACCTGCAAGTATTGCGGACAAAAATACCCCTCATTGTCAAGTTTGACAGCGATTAGTTGTTTTAAAAGCCCTCATGGAAAGCACGCACCGGCGCTTTAAGGTTTAATCGAACACCGGATGCCTTCAAATCTTATGGAGGGCATCCGGTAATGAAAAGAGAAAGGAATGATAGACAATCGAGGAGGATTTTATGTCAATGGAGAAAGTGAAAGAAATCAACAGAAGGTTTCATGAGTTAATGCTTGAAGATGTCAAAGAGGGAATATTCGACGAGGGGGCCTACTTCTGGCATTACGAGCCGTTTTCCGCCGGTTATTGGGACCAGAAGCACAAAATTGTTTTGTGCAATCTGGAAACTCATGGGGAGTCAACTACGGGAAGTTACGAAGACCGTATATTGACGTTTGAACCGTTTAAAACGTGGGTTGAACACGGATACCAAACGATAAAACGTTCCGCGCTGTTTTTGTACGCCCTGTGCCAAAAGTTTCAGGGGAATAGTCTCACCAATGACCAGCTTCGCGGAATGTATCGCAAGAATGACGAACTGCTACGCGGCATAAAAAACACGGCCTACATGAACTGGAGGAAAGAAGAAGGCGAGTGGGTTCCTGAGAACACGGAAAATATTTACCGGTTTCTTGTGCCGGGCTGGTCGTTAAGCCCTGACGCGGAGATTTCCAATGAGAAGTACCGGAAACTGACGCTGGAATATATCGACGCGCTTGAACCGGATATATTTGTTGTTACCGGAAAAACGGGCTGGGATGTATTAAAAAAAATATATGAGGGGAAGGTTAATCTTCCGTGGCAGGGGATGAGCAGGAATGGGAAAACGCTCTTTATATCCGCATATCATCCCTCCAGAGCGATGAGCTACCAATATATTCTTGAAAAAACATCGAGTATTTACAAGGCGTTTTCAGGTGAAAAAGTTCATGGATGAGGCGCGTTAAGCTTTGACCGAATGCCTTCAATTATAGTCAAATATAATTGAGGGCATCCGGTAATGAACGGAGAAAAGAATGATAGACAATCGAGGAACCTGATTATATTAAAACGTGTAAAATGCTATAAAATCACGAACCTCAAGATATTGAAAATCCCCGGCCTTTGGCCCGCACCAACACGAACAGCACAAATAGTGATTTCATGAATATACAGAAAAAGCAACACCATCGAAATAAAAATTCGTTGTATTTGTGAGGTTCGTGACGTCCGTGGTTAAAAGGTACGTGGGCGGCATCGTCATTGCGAGCGAACCGCTCATTAGAGCGGGCGAAGTAATCCAGTGAGGGCCTCTGCTACCCCATCTACTTGGAAGAGGGGGGTAGATGAGCGGAGCATCCGTTAGGATGCCTTCGGGGGTGGCAAACCCCCGCAGGATGTAAGCCTCCGCTGTGATTCGGGGGCGTTGCGGGGGCGGAGCACCCGCTGAAGGGGGTAGCGGAGGACGGCTCAAACCATTGCGGGGTATACCCCGCAATGGTTTGAGCTGGCCGTAGCGAGGGGGAAGGCTTTCCCCCCTTTTTTGCTGGGTTTTCGAACAGGCTCTAATGCCCCGGACGTTCCACCAGCATCCAGACCACCCGGCATTCCTCGGCGCTGTCGTTGAAACTGACGTGTTCCTCTCCGGCGGGGATAAAGGTGGCGGAACCCGCTTTGGCCTCAAAGACGGTGCCCCCGACCTTTGCCTTTATCGTGCCGGAAAGCACAAAGGCGTATTCGTCCTCCCGGTGTACTGCCGGGGGAGCGGTCATCCCCGGCGGAAAAACCCCGCAGCCCATGTGTACCCCCGCGCCCGCAGGGGCACCCGCAAAGAAGTCGGTCATCTCAACCCCGTCGGGCCGCCGGACATGGGGCAGGTTATCAAACGCGCGGACTACCATAGCCTTACCTCTTTAAGCCTTGTATGGCGAAGGTCACGGGGTCTACCTCGACACCGTAATCCTCGGCGGCCTGGGCCGGGGTGATATACCCGTTTTTCACGTCCCACCGTACTTTTTCGCTTTCCCGCTTCTTGGGGTCTCCGTAACCGCCTCCTGAGCAGGTGACCATGCGAACCACGTCGTTTTTATTGAGGACTTTTTGGGCGGCTATACCCATGGGGCCTTCCACCGTGCCATCGGCGCGGATAAATTCAAAGGAGTTGTAGGAACCGTCTTTGCCCCCGGCGGCACCCCAAGCGGGGAACTTGTTCCGCCCAAAGGACGCGGAGAAGAACTGCCCGTCGGTGAGGACCCGGTAAACCCGGACGGCCCCGGACCCGCCCCGGAACTCGCCCGCCCCGGCGCCGTCGGTGTGGAGGTTGTACTCGTCGATGCGGATGCCGTAGCGGACCTCCGCCATCTCCACCGGCACGTTGTAGGTTTCCCCGTCTCCCACGCAGAACTGGCCCACCTCGCCATCCTTCCCCCGTGACGCGCCCCAGCCGCCGCCTGTGGGTTCCACAATCAGGAAGGGCCGTCCGTCCCGATGA
Source organism: Spirochaetaceae bacterium (assembly GCA_031269165.1). Lineage (GTDB taxonomy): Bacteria > Spirochaetota > Spirochaetia > Treponematales > Breznakiellaceae > JAIRNN01. Next base: position 6,733 of record JAISZQ010000120.1, on the reverse strand, counting down.
TGGGTCCCGGAGAGGATCACCGCGCACACGGACAGCATATGCCCCGCGCCGAGGTATTCGGGGAACACCGGGGCAAGGGCCTTCCACACCGTATCAAGGGCGTAGAGCATACTCTCGAAGTAGCAGGACGTGGGGGCCGGAGCGTCGCACTTCAGCACCGACCCTTCCTCGGCGACAACCCGCATCGTACGGAAAACCCCGTCATTGACGGAGAGGCCGGGGTTTATGATGGACATATAGGCCACCTTGACCCCCGCACAGAGGGAACTATAGCCGGTATTGATGGGGCTGGTCACCTGGGGATTGCTGCCGCTGAAATCCGCGGTGAATCCTTCTTCATCGATAGTGACCTTCACCTTGATCTTTACCAGATTGCCCTGCCCGTCGTCGTCCATAAACTGTTCCGCTTCATAGACGCCGCGCGGCATCTCCGCCAGCCGTTGCCGGGCGGCCATCTCCCCCTGATCCATCAGCCGGGACATGGACTTGAGCAGAACTTCCTTGCCGTACTTATCGCAGAGTTCCACCAAGCGGGTGAACCCCGTGCGGAGCGAGGCAATCTGCCCCCACATATCGCCGTTGGCGGAAACGGGAAAGCGCACGTTGGCCCCGATGATGTCGGTCAGCGAGGTGTTGATCTCCCCGGCATCCACCAGCTTCACCCCGGAAAAACGCAAGCCCTCCTGAAACACCTCGGTGGAATTGGTGGTAAAGGAACCCGCCGCCATGCCGCCCACATCGGACCAGTGGGCCTTGTTCCCCACAAAGGCGATGATCTCCCCCTGATAAAACACCGGCATCACCATCCCTATATCGGAAAGATGCGTGCCGCCGCCCCTATAGGGATCGTTGATGATATAAACATCCCCGCTTTTCATGGATTCTTTGCTGAATTTCTGGATAATCTCGCCGATCATCGGGGAAATCATGCCGATAAACCCGCACGCCCCGTTGCCCTGCGTGAGAAGATCCCCTTGGGCGTCGGCGATACCACAGGCGTAATCCAGCGTCTCGTAGATGATCGGGCTCATCGAGGTCTGGGCAAACGCGTAAAACACCTCGTCGCCGATAGCGATAAGCGAGTCCTTTACAATATCCAACGTTACCGAATCAACCGCAGCCATTTATTGGACCTCCCTTTCGATAATCAAGTTCCCGTACTCGTCCACCCGCAAAGTCTGCCCCGCGCCGACCAGCGTCGCGGCGGCCTTCTCCTCAATCAGGGCTGGCCCGTTCAATGCGGCCCCGGCGAACAGGACCTCCCGGTCATACACCGGAGTCTCCTGCCAGCCCTCACGAGTAAAATACACCCGCCGCCGTTCCTTAATCGCCTCCACCACCGACCCCCGGCGCAGGGGCATTTTTTGCAACGCGGGCTTATCCGTCCGCCCGTGAGCCGCCAGGTGGAGATTGACGATCTCCACAGGGGTCCCCTCCAAGCGGTAGGTATAGTAATGTTCGTGGGTTTCGTGGAAGCGCCTCACGATCTCCGCCTTTGCCGCCCCGTCCCACGAGGGCGCGGGCGTTTGGATCTTCACCGTGTGTTCCTGCCCGGCATAGCGCATATCGGCGTAGTAGTCGTAGACCATCTCCGTCACCCCTTGGGCGGCAAAATCCTCGCGGGCGTTTGTCAAAAGAACTTCCCACAAACCGTCCAGTTCCTGGGGAGGAGCCTCGTCCAGAAGGCTAATTTTCGTGCGGATATAGTCGTGGCGCATATCGGTCATCAGCATACCCCAGGCGGAGAACACCGCGGCGGCCACGGGAATCACGATCTTGCGGATACCCAGTTCCCCGGCAAGCGCGGAAGCATGCATGGGGCCGCCGCCGCCAAAGGCGACCAGCGTAAAATCACGGGGATCGTAGCCCCGGCGTACGGATATTAACTTGAGGGCATTGTACATATTCGATTCCGCCACCCGAATAACGCTCACCGCCGCTTCCTTCGCGTCCATGCCGAGCGGCTTGCCGACCCGTTCCACCAGAGCCGCTTCCACGGCGGCCATGTCCACGGCCCCCTCAAAATTCGCCGGGGAGAGCCGCCCCGCCACGAGACAGGCATCGGTGGTCGTCGGCTCCTTTCCGCCCCGGCCATAAGCCACCGGGCCGGGCAACGCCCCCGCTGACCGGGGCCCCACCTTGAGAGAACCCGTGTCGTCGATCCACGCGACAGACCCGCCGCCGTTTCCTATCTCTACAATATCCACCACGGGTATCATGATGGGGTATCCGGCGTTCCGGTCGTTCCGCTCAATCCGGTAACTCGTGGTGATCTTCACCTCTCCCCGGTCGATGAGCGAACATTTGGCGGTCGTACCCCCCACGTCAAAGGCGATGAGCTGCCCTTCCCCCAGAGCCTTCCCCAGCACCGCCGCGCCGAAGACCCCGGCCACCGGCCCGGACTCCACCATGTTGATGGGGGTCGTTTTCGCGCCCCCAAAGGGAGTCGTCCCGCCGTTGGACTGCATAAAAAATTTACCCCCGCGCAGCCCCGCCTTGTCCAGTTCCCGTTCCAAGTTTTGGATATACCGCGAAGCCACCGGTCCCACATAGGCGTTCAGAGCCACAGTGGAAGTCCGCTCATACTCCCGCCACTCCCGCGTCACCTGCGCGGAGGACGTGATAAACATATCCGGCAAGAGGTCTTTGAGAACCGCCTGAGTTTCCCGCTCGTGAACATCGTTGGCATAGGAGTTGATAAAGCAGATTGCCACCGCCTCGACCCCTTCTTTTTTCAGAGCCTCTGCCGCCCGGGCCACATCCTCGCGACTCAAGGGAGTAAGTATCTCGCCGTCCGCCGACATCCGTTCCGCAACCTCAAAGCGGAGATACCGGGGAATAAAGGGCCGGGGCTTGGCAAAGACCAGGTTAAAGAGATCGGGCCGGTTGCAACGGGCAATTTCAAGCACGTCCCGAAAGCCCTTCGTGGTGATAAGGGCGGTCTTGGCCCCCTTCCGTTCCGTTAAGGCATTGATGATGGTGGTGGTGCCGTGGATAAAGGCGCTTATTCCGGCGGGGTCTATCCCGCTTTTCTCAAGCACCTGAATGACGCCCCGTTCAAAATCCGGGGGCGTGGTGTCCCCCTTGACCGTATGGACCCTTCCCCCCTCGTCCAGCGCAACCAGATCGGTAAAAGTCCCGCCAATATCCGTCGCAATCCGCATAAGTGCTAACCCCTTTTCATGATGATGTACCGATTAGTATATCCGAAATACTGCCGGTTTGTCAAGTTTTCGGCAGGGCGCGTCCACGTCAGCGTCATTTACTTTCAATTGCCAAACAATGAGGGCATTTCAGGAATTTTTACCACGAACCAACACGAACAGCGTAAAAAGATCGCAAAGGAGAAGGCGCGTGTCTGTTCGTGAGGTTCATGGTGAATTTTTTGATGTTATGCTAGTTTTACAAGTCCTGCTTGTTAAAAAAATGACGGTGCCCTGCCGTTACGCCGGGCACGTCAAAACACACAAGATTCACTCAGCGTGAATTTAAGGAGAAGTGAGCCTGTTCCAAAACTAATTGACTGTGCACTAACCGCGCACGGTTTTGGAACAGCCTCAAGTAAAAAAGGCGGAGGGCGCGAGCCCCCGCATCCTTTTTTAACTTTGGCCAAAAGATGACATCCAGAAATCTCTCGGCCTTGAGACCATTAACCCAAAAGTTGCAATACCGACTGTGTCCGCATATTCGCTTGGGCCAGCATCGCGGTACCGCTCTGGTTCAGGATCTGGCCTCTTGTATAGTCGACCATTTCCTGCGCAATGTCGGCGTCACGGATGCGGCTTTCGGCGGCCTGCATATTTTCGGCCGCAATGGCGATACCTTCCGCCGCTTTCTCAAAACGGTTCTGGTACGCGCCAAGATTCGCCCGTTCACGGGACACCATCCGCATCGAACCGTCAATCGTCCCAATCGCTTGGTTCGCGCTTTCGGCATCAAGCAACTGAATGGCGCCGCCGGTCTGTTGGTCGATAACCCCCAGTGCCTGCGCCGTCATCGCGCCAATGTAGACCCGTTCGTTTTGGTCCATGTTGGCGCCGATCTGAAACTGCATCGCCTTTGTTCCGCCGTTCGCTTCGGAAGCGAAAGAACCCGTCAAAAGGTTCAGTCCGTTGAACTGAGCGTGGCTGGCAACGCGGTTGATTTCATCAACGATCTGGGAAACTTCCACCTGAATCTGCATCCGGTCTTCTTCTGTGTAGATACCGTTTGCTGACTGGACGGCAAGCTCCCGCAACCGACCAAGAAGATCCTGATCCTCCTGCAAATACCCTTCCGCCGTCTGGATGAACGACACCCCATTTTGGATGTTCCGTTCCGCCTGATTGAGACCACGAACCTGGCTGCGAAGTTTCTCCGAAACCGCCAACCCGGAAGCGTCGTCGCCGCCGCGATTGATACGCAGTCCCGAACTCAAACGCTCCATGCTCTTGGATACGTCACCTTGCGTCACGCCCAACGATCTGTTGGCAAACATGGCGCTTAGGTTGTGATTAATAATCATATAACCCTCCGTAGTGTTGGTAACTCCGCCTTCCTTGACGAAGTAGTACCGTATAGAAAGCATTATACAGGATGACGCTCGCGCCGTCAAGTCCTCTATGCTCAATACGGCACAAAAAAACAAACTTTTTTCATTTTTTGAAAATCGTTCGCTTTTTCGTGCCGCCATACGCAGCCACCGGGAGGGAATCTGTCAAATAACACGCGGCCGAGCCACCTATTCAGACAGTGGACCGGCCTCTTTCGTTCACCTGTACGGCCGCCCCATCACGCGAGCCTGTTCCAAAACCTCACGTTTTGGAACAGACTCAAGCGTCAAGGCAACGCCGATTACTCGCGCAAAGAATTGAAGGCCCATACGTCTGCGGGAGACGACGCTCCTGCAAGCATTACGCCCCCGCCGCAACAGACTTGCTTACACAAGGCCGTTACGGCGGACTCTGCGTTTCCGGCACGGAGAATTCAGCCTTTCTTAAAAAGAGCGTTTTCTCAGTACCGGAGAAGCGCCGCTTCGGAAAACGCCGCTTCCTAAAAACCTCGCGCCAACCTTCCTACTGGAGCAGACTCAGCACCGATGCCGTTCTCTGGTTCGCCTGCGCCAGCATCGCCGTACCGCTCTGGGTAAGAATCTGGTCGCGGGTATAGTCGACCATCTGCTTGGCAATGTTGGTGTCGCGAATACGACTCTCCGCCGCCTGAAGGTTCTCCGCGCCGATGTCAACGCCGCGAATCGCATGTTCAAGCCGGTTCTGATACGCGCCCAAGTCAGCCCGTTGCTTGCTCACGGTTTTGAGTGCCGAGTCAAGCGTACCGATTGCGCGGTTGGCATCTTCCGCGCTCTCAAGACTGATAAACACCGAGTTGCCGGGATCGCGGATCCCCAGACCGGAACTGGTCATCGTACCGATGAAAACCTGCTCGCGCTGATCGATGTTGGCCCCGATGTGGAACCACATGGAAGCCGTCACTACGTTAGTGCCTGTGTTGCGGGCAAAACGGCCGGTGAGCATATTCATGCCGTTGAACTGCGCGTGGCTTGCGATGCGGTCGATCTCGTCAACGAGTTGCGACACTTCCACCTGGATCTGCATCCGGTCTTCCGCCGTGTAGACACCGTTGGCCGCCTGAACGGAAAGCTCGCGGAGCCGCTGAAGAATATCCTGCGTCTCCTGAAGATACCCCTCACTCGTTTGGATGAAAGAAATCCCGTCGGCGGCGTTTGCCGAGGCGCGATTCAAACCGCGAATCTGACTCCGCATTTTTTCAGAAACCGCGAGCCCGGAAGCGTCGTCTCCGGCACGATTGATACGAAGCCCCGAAGAGAGCCTCTCCATGCCCTTGTTGGCACTTGTCTGGGTAACACCGAGCGATCTTTCAGCAAACATCGCGCTAAGATTGTGGTTGATGATCATGTCATCCTCCTTGATAGTATGTAGGCCAACCGCTATGATGCGGAAGACCGGGCATCCATGCCCTATACTTTATTATCGGCCTTTGATACCAACTTCTTTAGGAAAACACTGATTGTCGTGCTTCTCCCAAGAAAATATAAAATGGAGAACCGTAGGGTGTTCCGTAACGCCCCCGAATCACAGCGGCGGCTTGCGTCCCGTGGGGTTTTTGAACAGGCTCTTATGCGCCGCAATGTACCGAGCCTGTCTCAAAGCCTTACCTTTTTTCACTTTTTTTGCGCTTTTTTCTTGTCAGACTAAAGCAACGCGGCTCCCAACCGCATATATATAGCCGGAGGCTTATGCCATGAGGCAAAAAAGACAATTAGCAGAAAACGTCTGGTACGAGGTTCGTACCGGGATTAACATCAGCGAGCCCTTGTTCCCGTTGTGGTGGACGGCGGCGCTTTTCTGCCGGGTGCTTGTCGAAACGAAGGGACGCTTTCGTTTCGAGATGCGCGGGCTTAAAATCGAGGGCTGTACGCTCACGTTTTATATTAAGCCCGCCAACGGGCTTGAGTTGCCCAAGATTATGCAGTGGATGAAGCAGACGTTCTCCGTCCGCTTCAACTTCCGCACGGGAAGAAAGGGGCACGTGTGGGGGGACCGGTACTGGTCGGAGATCCTGGCGGGGGAGCCGCCGCCTGAAGCGAAAGAGGTGGACTGGGACGCGGTCGAGGCGGAGGCGGCCAAGCCGGTACCGGCGGGCATGGTCTACAAGTTATCTTGGGGCAGCCCCCGCCAGGCCGGAATGGGCTCGGAAGCGCCTTTTTCGCCCC